>CAZOJR010000037.1:0-4192 GCA_964580165.1 uncultured Gaiellales bacterium | reverse complement strand
CCCACCGACAACAGCGATCTTCAAGCTGATGCAGCCTATGTCGATACCAAGCGTTGCCATCGTGTATGCGGAGCCTCCGCACTATATAACAGGGTTCCACGCCGATGACGAGGGCCCCTGCCTCCCCGGCGCGGATCGACCACCGAATATCACAAGAGTGAAGCTTAAATAGCTTATCACGTCGGGTAGCCGAGACGCGTTATATAGGCGGCGTCATGACCACTTCTCCGGGTACCGGAAAGTGGGAGCCACCCGTCCGTGGCCATCCGCGCCACCCGGCGGCTGTCGCCGGCCATCCGTCACTGACCGGCTTTTGTCTCAGATGGCTTATTACGGGTCGACGTCTGTGGGGTGGGGCTGCTATCGTTCGTCGTATCATGCCTGTGACCATTGCACAGATTCTTGGACTCGGATCTCTGAAAGAGGCCCGGTTGCTGGCTGGAGAGGCCGGCCTGGATCGTAGGGTTACCTCGGTCACCGTCGGCGAGGTGCGAGATGGTTCTCTCCACGATGTTCGCCTTCAAAGGCGATCTGGAACGGCAACGGGAGTTCTGCCGGCGGGTGATGATGGCCGACGCGGCTGCTCTCTTCGTCAAGACCACGCGGTTTGTGGAGAGCATCCCGCCCGACATTATCGAGCTGGCCGATAAACGCAAGTTTCCGATTGTAGAAGTGCCGCAGAATCTGCGCTGGACCCGGTTGATGCAGGAGGCTACCGAAGTCATTATCAACCAGCAGGCCTCTTTGCTGGAACAATCGCAGTCCATCCACCGCAGCCTGCTGGGAGTGGTGATACGAGGAGGAGGATGGCAGGAGTTGGCTGATGAAGCCGCGCGCCTGCTGGAGAATCCGGTGTTGATCCTCGACATGTCTCTGGAGGTGCTGGCGGTTTCCAGGAATCTGCCGGCCTCTATGGATGAGATAAAGATGATCCTTGGCAGGCCGGTAATGAAGGAACGTCTTGCCCATGAGGGTGGGGGCCAGAAGCACTTCCGGCTGCGCGAAGAAGGACTTCCGGCGATGTTCGTTCTGCCGATTGTGGCGAGTCACAGGCGCCTAGGGTACGTATGCGCTCTGAGCGAGGCCGAGAGTTTGACGGCAAACGAAGTGCTGGTTCTCGAGCATTCGGTCACCATAGCCGCCCTGGAGATGGCTCAGGACCGGGTGCGCTTCGAGACCGAGGTGCGCCTAAAGGGCGATTTCGTGGATGACGTCATCAGCGGGGCGGAACAATCTGGTGATTCTCTGCTGCGCCGGGGCGCGTTTCTCGGATGCGACCTCAGCCAGGGAGCCACCGTTATTCTGCTGGGAGTGGATGAGTTCGACGGATTGGTCTCTCGCAAGGGTCTCGAGCAGGAGGAGTTGGACAGGAGGGTGGAACTCCTCTTCTCTCAGTGTTTGCGCTATGTCTCATCGGCTGAGCCCTCTTCGCTAGTGAGCCTGAAATCGGGCCATATCGTGTTGTTCGTGTGCGGGAACACGGCTCACGATCCCGCTGCGCTGAGACGTCTGATCACGGCCCTGCAGAGTCTTGGGCATGAGGCTGGGGGTTTGAGCATATCGGCGGGCATTGGAGGCTTCACCCCCGAGGCGGCGCAGATGGACCGGGGGTATCACGAGGCGTTGGTTGCACTCAAGGTTGGCCGCAAGCTGAATGGCCCGGGCAGCACGCTGCATTTCGACGAGGTGGGCACGTACCGGATCCTTCTCGATATCTGGGAAAGGGACCCCGACGAGATCCGGACCCTTTATGAAGAGACCATCGAGTCGATAGACCGGTATGACGAAGCCAACGGCACGCAGTTGACACACACGCTGGCCGTCTTCTTCAGGCACAACGAGAATCTGACCAAGACGGCCGCGGAACTCTTCGCTCACCGGCATACCGTTCGCTACAGGCTCGAGAAGATTTCGGAGATCAGCGGGCTGAGCGTTTTTCAGACCGAGCACAAGGAGCGTCTCGGCCTGGGACTGAAGGCCCGTAGTCTACTCATGAGCTGAGCCAGTCCCCCCTCTCCATCAGTTGATATCGGTTGGGCCGGATTGCAGCCGGTTCGAACTCCGCATCATCACTGGTTCTGTACAAATATATAAAAAAATCCACATTTCATTGTACGAATGGCGCTAATCTTGAGCACCTTTATCCGCTCTAATAGACGTGTTATGGGTGTTGTCGGGCGAAGAAACATCGTCGGGCGGCAAGACGTCGGTCGAGCAGAGGAGGGTGAACATGGCGGAAGTCAACAGCGGGGATACTGCCTGGGTACTCGTGAGCACCGCATTGGTGATGCTCATGACGCCGGGATTGGCATTCTTTTATGGTGGACTTGTACGGCGGAAGAATGTTCTCTCAATCATGATGCAGTGCTTCATGCTCTTGGGGGTTATTAGTATTCAGTGGGTGCTCTTTGGCTACAGCCTTGCCTTTGGGCCAGATCATGGTGGATTCATAGGCGACTTCAGTTGGGCGGCCTTGATCGGTGTGGGGGCAGAGCCCAACCCGGATTACTCGGCCACTATTCCGCACCTGCTGTTCATGGTATTTCAGATGGCGTTCGCGATTCTCACGCCCGCTCTCATCATCGGAGCGTTTGCGGAGAGGATGAAGTTCAGCGGTTTTCTCTTGTTTTCCGTGCTCTGGGCGACCATTGTCTATGATCCCATGGCCCATTGGGTTTGGGGTATGGGCGGTTGGCTCCGGGAACTCGGAGCGCTCGACTTCGCCGGCGGTACGGTCGTACACATTAACGCCGGAATGGCGGCGCTGGCAGCCGCTTTGGTCATAGGCAAGCGCAAGGGCTATCCGGAGACTTCTCCCCCGCACAACCTGCCCTTTGCCATTCTGGGAGCGGCGCTTCTGTGGTTCGGTTGGTTCGGTTTCAATGCCGGTAGTGCTCTCGGCGCAAACGGGCTTTCGGTGTCAGCGTTCGTTGCCACCCAGATGGGAGCTGCCACGGCGGCTGTCGCCTGGGCTGTGGTGGAGTGGATCAAAGGCAGGCGTCCGACCGCTCTTGGCATTATCTCCGGCGCCGTTGCCGGTCTGGTGGCGGTTACTCCGGCCGCAGGTTTTGTGACCCCTGTCGGAGCGATGGGAATTGGTGCCTTGGCCGGATTGGTATGCTATCTCGCGGTGGTCGTGATGAAGAAGAAGCTCGGCTACGATGACTCTCTAGATGCCTTTGGCGTGCACGGTGTTGGTGGAATGCTCGGTGCCCTCTTAACAGGACTCTGGGCTACCACTACCGTTAATTCTGCGGGCGCGGACGGTCTCTTCCACGGGAACGCCAAACTGCTGCTGTGGCAGTTCGTTGCTTTGGCGGTGTGCGCTGCGTATTCTTTCGTTCTCTCGTACGGGCTTCTCAAGTTGGTGGACAAGTTCGTTGGTCTTCGTGTGACCGAAGAGAAGGAGAACATCGGTCTAGACCTCACCCAGCACAGTGAATCCGCGTACACGTTGGTCGGATAGGCTAGACGGCAAAGGAGTCGGGTTATGAAGTACATTGTTGCCATCATCCAGCCCGACCGGTTGGACGAGGTCATGGCTGCGTTGGAGGAAGAAGAGATCAACCTGATCACCGTCTCCGACGTTATGGGCCGGGGCCGGCAGAAGGGTGTGGCCGAGGTGTACCGCAGTCACATCGACCGTGGCGGGCTTCTACGTAAAGTTAAGGTTGAGATTGCCGTGAATGATTCATTTCTGGTCCCCGCGATGGAGGCCATTGCCCGGGGGGCGCGTACGGGCAACATAGGCGACGGGAAGATATTCGTGCTCGATCTTGAGGAGTGTGTACGCATTCGTACCGGCGAGACCGGCTGTGTGGCCATTGGTTAACTGAAGCGGCAACCGGACACTTTGGCGAAGGCTTGTCGTGGAGCCCCGGCGTTAGCCGGGGCTCCACGTTTTGACAGACGGCCAAATATGTGCACTGTTGTTTGGTCTATTGGAGGTTTTCCAGTTGCAATTCGCACGTTCTAATTGAGATGATCAGATATCTATACGAAGTTTGGATTGGGGCGAGCCGTAGCCCGCAGGAGCCGACACCATGAAGTACATCATTGCCATTATCCAGCCGGACCGGTTGGACGAAGTAATCGCCGCCTTGGAAGAAGAAGAGATCAACCTGATCACCGTCTCTGACGTCATGGGGCGAGGCCGGCAGAAGGGGGCGGCCGAGGTATACCGGAGCCACAT
>CAZOJR010000036.1:9287-11675 GCA_964580165.1 uncultured Gaiellales bacterium | reverse complement strand
GACACGATTGCCCGGCTCGATGATGCCGGATTGTGTCACGCGGGGGCCGGTGCCGACGCCGTCTCGGCGTCGGCACCGGCCCTCCTCACCACTCCCGCCGGCATCGTGGCCGTTCTGGCCTTTACGGAAATCATCCCCGGCGGCTTCGCCGCCGGGGATGACAGTCCAGGCGTCAACGTCACCACCCCCAATCGCGAAGAGTTGCTGGCCACTGTACGCGCAGCCGGTGAGCTGGCGGATTTTGTGATCGTCAGCTTCCACTGGGGAACCGAGTACGAATCAAACGCAAACCAGGATCAGCGAGAGCTCGCCCACAGAGTGGTGGATGCAGGCGCCGATCTCGTTCTTGGACATCACCCCCACGTCCTTCAGGGTTTGGAGCTCTACCGTAACCACCTAATCGCCTACAGTCTCGGTGACTTCGTATGGGATCACTATTCACGCGAGACAGGAGAAACGGTGATTCTCCGCGTAACCCTGCCTCACGAGGGATTACCGTCCCTCGAAGCGATCCCTGTGTATCTCGATTCGACGACCGGCGTTCCGGCCCCGGTCACCGACGACGAAGCGGCAAGTATCCTCGAACGGCTGACAACGCTCAGCGCCAGACTCGGACTGGGACTAACGATTTCAGGCAACCGCGCGTTCTTCGAGGCTCCGTAGGCGCCCGATGCACCCACGGGACATCGGGCACGAGGAGTACGAGCGTCTACTCCCTCAATTGCAGCATTACCTTGAAGGCCCCGCCCAGACCCTGGGCATCGAGCAGCGCTTCCAGGATGGTCGCCTCCCTGTCGGCCTCCAGAGCATCGCCGTCTGCAGATGACAACGCGCAGGCCTCATGCCGCAACGCCTCGAGCCGGCGCTCTCCTCCGTCGGCACGAAGCAAATCAGCAACCGTCGTAAAGAGAACCGTTTCAAACCCGTTCCGCCTTCCATGTACATCGAGCGCACGGAAGTCAACATCTGCCGTAAGATCCTGCCTTCCCACCCTCGCGTATGGATCCACGACTGTTTGGTGCCGGAAATATCCCCGAAGGGTCCGCCTGTAGAGGCACCGCGCAGCCACAGTGTCCGAGGTGTACCAATCACCGTAATCGACAGTCAGCAGGCAAACCGCCCGGTGCCCGGCCGCCACCCTTCGCATGAAGCTCCCCACAGAAGGCCGCAGCTCTATGATGCCGTCTGCCGTGAGGGGTCGAAGAACGGCGGTTTCAGTAGTACCAAACAGCACCCGCAGTTCCGCGCCAGCCTCCGCCGATACGGCCCCCCATATCTCGCGCGGTACCGGATCAGAACCGGCATCCGGGCAGTGGCACTCCACCCGCATCTCCATAGGCTTATCCCCCCGTACATCGACGATGTGTACAGGCAGAGCGTCAATGAACTCGTTGCCCATCACCACTACGGCCTCGCGCCCCGCAAGGGCTTCATCCAGAGTTCCTGCCCAGTCAACGTGCCAACCAAGGTCGCGTACACCGGCCAGTCGCTCACGCTGCCTTGCTTTGAGCGGCTCCCCGATCTCGACAATCGTGTAGGTAACGCACCGCCGCAATTCCGGTCTGCGCGCCTGCCAATCATCGAGTATCACCTTGGCCAGATCTCCCTCTCCTCCGCCAAGTTCCACCAGCGCCATCTCCGTTGACTCATCCGGGGCGGCAATGCCAACCACCCGCAGCAAGCCATCGACCAGTTCCTCAACAAGCCTGCACACGGCCTTGCCAAAAGCCGGCGCAAGCCGCGGAGCAGTGCTGAAGTGTCCGTGCGGACCGAGCAGCGTGCCGGTCTGCGTGTAGTAGCCCTCGGACGGATGGGTGAGCGCCAAATCCATGAAACGGGCGAACGTCACCCGCCCACCCTCAGCCAGCATCTCCTGCGCGATACCTGGTGGCAGCACTGACGAGAACGCGGTCTGAGCGACTCGCGCCACACTACTCCCGTCTTGCGGTGAACCACCGAATGGTCGTTCTTCGCGGCTCATCTGGATAAGATCACCCCATGCTCGAATAACACACCATGGTCAGCGCTCTTAGTGGCCAGCACTCTCAGGTCGGCATCGCCGGATTAACATCCTTCAATCAGAAACGCCGATCCCGGCCATGCTTCTGGAGATATGCGCTGTACTCTGCCATCTTGCCCAGGATCCTCACTCCGTACAACGGTGAAGGCAGTACGAACGCAGCGTAGCGTCCCCCCGTAGAGAAGATGGCCTGGGTTATGGGCCGTTGGGATACGGTCACGATGGGCTTACGGTAGCGTTCCATGAGCACCGCATTCTGACTTATAAAAGAACGCTCGCGATCACTCAGAGCCGGCTCGGCGGCTTCGCCGCTGCCGGAAGCTCCCCCGTCAGAACCACTCTGTAACGAGCCGACGGCTCCGCTCTTC
>CAZOJR010000036.1:0-9277 GCA_964580165.1 uncultured Gaiellales bacterium | reverse complement strand
GGCCCCCGGAGAAGATGAGGCCGCTGGGCTTGCGTGCCTCGATCTCCTCGATGGCCCGGGTGCTTTCACTCACCGATCCCACCACGCCCATGACGACCACCGCGTCGACACTATCACTGGCGGCCAATGTCTCCACCGTGGCCTCCGGCACCCCCGGCGTGAGACTCGCGACCATGTCAACCGGATTCGAATGACTCCAGAACGAGGGCAGTATATTGTCAAGACTATCGATCACGTCTGGTGGCAACTCCGCCAATTTCAGCCCGCAGCGCGCAATCTCGTCGGATACTAGCACTCCCCAACCTCCGCCAAGAGTGGCAACCGCCACTCTCCTACCAGGAGGTAGCGGCATGTTCGAGAGGGCAAAGGTGAGGTCCATGAATTCGTCGGGATCTGTGACAACGATGAGGCCCGACTGCCGCGCCGCGGCTTTAAACACAGCCGTGGACGAGGTCAGCGCCCCGGTATGGGAGGCAGCCGCTCTCTTGCCATAGTCGCTCATACCGCCACGGAGCACTACGACCGGTTTGTCCAAAGTGGTGCGCCTCATCACATCCAGAAGACGCCGGCCATCGTCAAAACCCTCTAGGTACACGACGATCGTACTGGTATCGGGATCGGTACGTAGATAGTTGACGAAGTCCACCGCATCGATCATGGCTTCGTTGCCCACTCCTATGAACTTGCCCACGCCGCCCTTGCGCTGTTCGGCCGCCACCAGCAGTTGGAAGCCCAGATTCCCCGACTGCGAGACCATACTCGCCCCACCGGGGATCGGACGGACCACCATGAAACCCGTACCATACAACCTGCGGTGGGAAGATATAACGCCCATACAGTTGGGACCCACTAACGCCATGCTGTATGTCTCGGCGATGGCAACCATCTCGTCCTCCATCGCCCTCCCCTCCGGTCCGGCCTCGGAAAAGCCCGCAGAAATCACAACTGCCGCCTTCACACCCCTGCGACCACACTCCCGCATCACCCCATTCACGAGCTTGGCCGGTACGGCGATGAGCACCAAATCGGGAGTCTCCGGGAGATCGGTCACACTCGGGTGCACAGGAAGGCCCAGAATCGTCCCTCCCTTCGGATTAACCAGATACACGGGGCCCGGGAACCCGCCCAACCGAAGGTTGGCGGTAATCATTCCACCCCACTTGGACGTGTCCGAAGAAGCTCCCACCACCGCAACGCTCCGCGGAGCCATCAGACTGTCCATATGCGAGATGTCGGCGGGAGGCCGGGTGGAAACCTCCACCGGCCCGCCCACGGCGATCAGGGCGTCCACGGCAACCGGCATGGAGCCATCGATCATAAGAGGGTTGATGTCTATCTCCCTGATCTCGGGGTGATCCTCGGCTATCCGGCCAACGGTCGTGATAATCCGGGCAAGCGCAGCCCGGTCCACAGCCGGCTCGCCCCTGAAGGAGTCCAATAGTATCTTGGCCCCGATCTGATCCATCAGCTCGTAGGCATCGTCCTCAGACACGGGCGCAACCGCAAAGGCCACATCCCTCAGGGCCTCGGTGAAGATGCCACCCAGGCCGAACATAACCACAGGCCCAAAGAGCAAATCACGCGCCAGCCCCACCACGAACTCGCGCCTGCCGGAAATCATGTGCTCCACCAGCACCCCATCGAGTTCGGCCCCTGCCGCCGCAGACCGGGATTCCAGCGTGCGATATGCCTCGCGAACCTCGGCCTCATCGCCGATGTGCAGGATCACCAACCCAGCATCAGTTTTGTGCTGAATCTGAGAAGAAGAACCCTTCATCACCACGGGATATCCGATCTCTCCGGCCAGCCGAACGGCCTCAGCCGCCGAGGCAACAGTCCTTCCTTGGGGTACAGCGATATCGTAGGCGGCGAAGAACTGCTTACCTACATCCTCATCGAGAACGGAAGCGCCCGCTGCAATCGCCTGTTCGATCAGCGCACGACCGGGACGCACGAAACTCTGGAATAACACCGCCTTACGGAATGGCGCTTCGTTTGCCCGCTCCGGTTGCTCCGCACTCATCTATACCTCCTTCCGAGGGTGAGCCATCTACGAGTGCGCTGTCCCCGGTGTGGAAGCCGCCCCTCTCTCTCCGTCTCAGTGCCCGCTCCCCGGCTTCCACGGAGCATCCGCTCTCGCATGACTCCTTGCACTCGAAGTCACAGGGTTCCACGTGAATCTGAACCAGCGAATCAGGCAACCGCTCTTTGATGGCCGCCACGATCTCATCACCAAGCGCGTGAGCCTCGCCTACCGGCATCTGGTCGTCCACCACCAGGTGAAAATCGATGAAGCGGTCGGGCCCTGCCTTGCGTGTGCGCATGTTGTGAAGACTGCGCACCGCGGGCCAGCCTGCATTCACGAAACTCGCTATCCAACCGATGTCTTCCTCGGGCAAACTTGAGTCGAGCAAGTCTCGTGCCGATTCGCGGGTGAGTCTCCATGCCGCCCTTATTATCATCAACGCTACGAGAATCGCGATGGCGGGATCCAGCCGGCTTAGATCCAGGCCAGGCGAGATCACCCCTCCCACCCAAATCGCAAGCAGTCCCAACATGACGCCGGTCGAGGTATAGATGTCGGTGCGAAGGTGCCAGGCATCCGCCCGGAGGGCTACCGAATCCGTCTCTGTGCCAACCTTGAACAGCCGTCGCGAGACGAAGATATTCACCAATGCCGAGATGAACATGACCCCCACCGCCCAGAAAGGCGTGTTGATCAGCTGGGGATCGATGAGTTTCCGTACCGCCTCATAGATGATCCAGGCTGCGGCGGCCAAGATGAGCAGAGCCTCGATGGTGCCCGAGATGTTCTCGACCTTACCATGCCCGTACGGATGACGTTCGTCCGCCTCTCGGCTCGATGTCCTGACGGCAAAGAGGGCAATGAGCGCCGCCAGCAGATCCATCCCGGAGTGAATCGCCTCAGAAATGACCGCGACCGATCCGGTCAACAGCCCCACGACCACCTTCACAACAATGAGCAGGCTGTTGGAAGCCACTGACAACGCGGCGGCTCCGGTCTTCTTGTGGGCCCGTCCGCTCACAAAGCACCTCCAGGAACACGAAAGCTCTGCGGGGCAATACGTCCTGCAGAGCCGACGTGCTTCTCGCTCCACTGCCTGCGAGGCCCGGCCACACTCCGCTGCGCCTCGATTTGCGGCGCCCGGAGTTGCCTGTTCAGAAACAGATTATAAGTTTCGGATCCGCTTCAAGCAACCCATGGAGCCGCTCGCAGCGCTACAGATTTCGGCCTCCCCATGCTCTCTCAAAAAACAATTACGTTGCGAAGTGCCTCGCCGCGCACCACCTCGTCCATGGCTTTGTCAACGTCTTCGAGCTTGTACCGCTTGGTAATCAGCTCATCCAGCTTGAGCCTTCCCGCCTTATACAGCTTCACCAATTTCGGAATATCGTCTTGGAGGTTCGTGCTTCCCATCCAACAACCGGCAATTGTCCGCTCCTCCTTCAGCACTGGGAAAGGCAGAAACTGCACAGTTTCGGATACGTCCGGGATACCCACCCAGACTGCCGTTCCGCAAGCCGCTGTCATGGGAATACTCGCGGACATCGCTGCCGCAGAACCAACCGTCACGAAGACATAGTCGGCCCCACATCCGTCGGTTAAGTCCTTTACCGCCTGAACCGCATCTCCCTCACTGCTGTTTACGGTGTGACTAGCACCGAACGCCCGTGCCGCTGCCAGTTTCGTATCGTTCACATCGACTGCGATAACCGGGTAGGCACCAGATAGAAAGGCGGCTTGTATGGAATTGAGCCCGACGCCGCCCACGCCGACGACAGCACAACTCTTCCCTAATTCAACTTTGGCTCGCCAAGCAACCGCGCCAAAGCCAGTAATGACCCCACACGCCAGCAGGGATGCCCGATCAAGTGGCATGTCATCCGGCAGTTTCACCACCTGGGATCGATCAACCAGCACATACTCCGCGAAGCTGCCTACTCTGGAGAAATGCGCAATTGGTTGGCCGTTACGATTCGTGAAAGGCCATTTTATGTCTCGCTCCCAAACATGCTCACACAGGTATGGCCTACCGGTTGCGCAGAAGTGACATTCGCGACACGAAATGATCGGAGAGATGACAACATGATCTCCCTTCTTAAGACCAGTCACCCCTTCGCCTACCTCGTCCACGAGGCCCGCAGTTTCATGCCCCGGTACCATCGGAGGATTGAACGGAGTCTGCCCCATCACGAGGTGTATGTCACTGTGGCAGATAGCGGTGGCCACGCACTTCACCTTGACTTCCCTCGGTCCCGGCGCCGCGATATCGATGTCTTCGAGCACTAAGGGCTTGCCGAATTCATAGCATACTGCTGCTCTCATGATTCTTCCTTTTGGTCAGTATTCGCTATCTGAATTGATGATCAAGAAAGAGGTCAAAACCCCAATATACGGTAATCATAATACTTGGCAAACGCGCTTCCTTGACCCTCCCCACAAATCACGATCATAGGTGATCGCATGGTCAGCGTCCAGAATCGCATCCAAGCCGTATTTATCTAAGAGGTGGCCGGGTTCTGTTGGACAGCTAGAGAGACTTCTTGGGTTATTCCTCTGCTCATCAGGCTGCTTTGTGCTGTGTGAGTAGTGTAGACCAGTAGACCTCATCAGGGGTGCGGTTCTCAAGACCCTGATGGCGGCGTTGACAGTTGTAGAAGTCGAAGTAGGCGGTGTCTTCCCTTGCCTCGGGGATGCTCTCGTATGCCTTCAGATAGACCTCCTCGTATTTGACGGTTCTCCGCAACCGCTCGATCATGCATCCAGCGCGGCCCCGGCCGTCCATGCTGATGGCCACCCCGCGAGCGCTGAGAACGCTCGTGAACGCCTCCGAGGTGAACTGCGAGCCCTGGCGCTGGTAGGCGTTCATGATCTCTGGAGCCTGGTAACGCCTGAGAGCCTCTTCCAGAGCCTCCACGCAAGACGAGGCGTCCAGAGTGTTCGAGAGCCGGAACGAAAGGACCCGGCGGCTGGCCTAGTCCATGATGGCCACCAGGTAGCAGAAGCCTCTTCTCATGGGGAGATAGGTGACGTCAGCACACCAGACCTCCCCGGCGCGCGTGATGTCCCTGTGCCGCAGAAGGTAGGGATAGATCTTGTGGCCGGGGGGCCAGCCTCGAGAGCTTCTTCTTAGGAAAGAGAGGCTCGATCTGCATGCGGCCCATGAGGGTGGCAGTGTGATCGCGGCCCACGCAGAATCCCCGGATCTCCAGTTCGCCTGCCATCCGCCTGGACCCTTAGAAGGGCAGCTCCAGGTGGATCTCGTCGATGGCGGCCATGAGGGCCAGATCTTCGTCGCTGGTACCGACCGGCTGGTAGTAGAGGCTTGACCGGGAGAGGTCGAGAAGCCGGGCCTGGTGGGTGAGGGGCAAGGGGTGACTTCTGTCTGTCATCGCTTTGCGCTCGGGCCGCCGATGAGACCGAGCGCACCGGACAAAAAATCGTTCTCCATGGTCAGCTGCCCAATCTTGGCGTGCAGTTCGGCGATGCCGGGGCCCTCCTTTGTGGCCAGCTCGTCCTCTCCGAACACCGCGGCTGCGCCTTCCAGGAGCTGGCGCTTCCACTTCGTGATCTGATTGGGATGGACGTCATAGCGCTCGGCCAGCTGGATGAGGGGCTCTTCGCCCTTCACCGCCTCCAGGGCCATTTTGGCCTTGAACGCCGGCGAGTGATTGCGGCGGGGTCTTCTCGGCATTGCTTGCGTTCCTCCTTGGTGTTCTGCCCTCTGCAGTATCACCTAAGAGGCTGTCCAATTTCGCCCGGCCACCTCTCGCGACATCAACCATACATGCGTTAGCTCCACCAGCTCCGCCAAAGAAGCTCATGTCGCGAACAATGGTTCGTCCCGCAGCCTTGCCGCTATTCATCTCGACGGATTCACCCACATCTGCCTCCTCATCAAATCCTTTCGCGCCACCCATCCTCTTTTCTTGCTCAGGCTAGGTGATCGAACGCCGTATCACCACCCAGGACCTACATGGGTTTCTTCCGCCATGCTCCTGAGCACTGCCACCGGTACGACGGACTGTAATCAACGGCCCAGCGGCCACTCCGCTGGTGCGGGTCAATATCAAATTTCTAGCCAGCGGGTGGCTAAGTGGATACCGTGCACTGAATCCCGTTCATCTCAAACGCCCGTTTCACCGGTTCCACGTCCTGCAAATCCATCGGCTGCAGGCCGTGAAGCGGGTAGCGTCGACCAATAGCAGCGTACTTGCTTTCGCCCAGGCGGTGGTAGGGCATCAACTCAATCCTTTCCGCCCTCTCACCGAGCGTCTTCAGGAAGCTTGCCGTCTCTGCCACATTGTCTTCACTGTCGTTGACACCTGGAATCACAGGCATCCGAAACAGAAACTCCGCCTGACTACTAGCTACCAACCTGGCATTAGACAGAATCAGTTCGTTTGATTTGCCGGTATGTTTGCGGTGAGCAACGGGATTCATCACCTTCAGATCAAAAAGCACGTAGTCCGTAACTGGCAGTACATCGAGTAAAGCAGCTTGCTCGACACACCCGCATGTCTCAATGCACGTGTGAATTCCATCATCATGTAGCTTGTTGAATAGAGCGCGCACAAACTCGTGCCACATGAGTGGCTCACCGCCAGTAACGGTCACACCTCCGCCCGAGGACTCATAGAACAGCTTGTCTGCGCTCACGAGCCTCAGGACCTCCTCGACGCTCATCATTCGGCCGTATATCACCCTCGCCTTGTGCGTGCATGCTGAGACACATTCCCCGCACCCTGTGCACCGAGTGCGGTCAGTCTGCGGAAACCCCGCTCCGTCGTGTGTGACTGCCTGCTCGGGGCAGGCAGTCACACACGCAGCGCAGCGGACACACAGGGACTTGAGAAAACCCAATTCTGGCTTGGAAGAGATGCACTCAGGGTTCGCGCACCATCGACATGCGAGCGCACATCCCTTCAGGAATACCGACGTTCGTATGCCCGGCCCATCGTGAATGGAATACCCCTGGATGTTCGTGACAAGTGCAGATAGCATCATTGCCCTACCTCGCAAGATGGGATCATCCCTGCCTACAATCCCTACTCTGCCAGCTGTTACTTCCATCCCAATCCTCCTTGCGACCCACCGTCGTAGTCGGCGCTAAGCAATACCCATGACTGTGTCGCGGTGAAAGACCAGGATAGGGCCTTCACCGCCGTAATCCGTCATTTCGCCGCAGATAATGATGCTATAAAGGCACCTTTATATCCGCTTACGACACCTTCCGCACCCTACCGCACGTAACTCTTCTTATCAAACATTCCGGTCACAATGGAGGTGGCAACCTCGATGGCATACCGTCGACGGAGAAGTGCTCCCACCGGAAAAACGAGTGCCGGATTAGCGACTCTGGGCACTAAGCGTCTCCCCATCTCAAGCCAACGCTGCTCAGAGTTGCTCCATTGATATCGACCACATGAGCACCACCATCGGCAACTATCTCGGCCCCGGTAACAAAGGACATGTCGTCGCACGCAAGGCACAGACAAATACGAGCAATTTCCTCCGGGAAGGATACGCGCCCCAGAGGCATGTTCGCGGACATCATTTTGAAGATGCCCTCAACATCCGTGCCCATCGCTTTTGAAGCAGGGCCAAGTGAGGCCTCCATCATCTCAGTCCTTGTCGCGCCGGGGCACACTGCGTTACACCGAATGTTTGCGAAGCCGTAATCAAGAGCAACCTGTTTCGTCAGCATGATGAGCCCTCCTTTCGATGCACAGTAGGCGGGCATACCGGGCAGGCATCGTATGCCAGCAACTGACGCCATATTGATAATTGAGCCACCGCCAGCCTCAATCATATGAGGTATGACATGCTTCATCATGAGAAATGGTCCGGTCAGGTTAATCTCAATTACTTTGCGCCATAAGTCTGGCTCAAGACCCACAACCGTACCCGCAGGATCAATGCCAGCGTTGTTCACGAGGATGTCAAGCTTCCCCGTCAAAGCCAACGCCGTTTGCACCATTAGAGCAGCGTCTTCGTCGTTGCTGACATCACCTGAGCAGGTGGCAACGCGGTCAGACGGCAGAGTCGCGGCGAAGACATCAAGCGCGGCCTGCCTACGTCCTGTGATGCACACACTCGCACCTTCGGCTACGAATAGTTCCGCGATTGCGCGCCCGATGCCAGTCCCTCCACCGGTAATGAGCGCTGCCTTTCCATCCAGTCTCACCCTAAACTCCCTTCATTCTGGCTAGAAGTCGCCAAATTGGCACCTCCACGCAGCTAATCTGTTCTTCAGTTGGTGCACTAGATGCACACAGCTTCCGTTGAGACCACTCCCACAGAGAAGTGACTGACTCAGCCGCCGTGGCACGCGACAGGCCGGCCGGCTGTGCTCAAAAAAAGCTGGGCGGCAGCTATTCACGTACGGTGTCGCGCCGCGGGTCGCCGAATACTGGCCACAGCGACTTGCGGCAGTTGATCGCGGCACGGTTAGGCCTAACTCAACTACAGAATCGGCCACAAGTTGCCCGCAGACCTAAACAACTATTGTCGCTCGGTCGAGATCCGCCGTTTTGGCTTCCACACGCAGTTCTGCCGAACTAGCATCAGAAAATCGGATGCACCGCTGTGCTTCCATTCAGCACCACCATCCAACAAGGTGGCTGCTTCGAAGGCCCCGCATAAACCTAGCTCCGGCGATTTCGGAGAAAGGCTACACGCTCAGCAGGCGCACCCAGATCCTCAGAGATATCCGCTGTTGTCTCCCTAACCGCATTTGCATGACGAACCATTTGCTCTTCATCAGACCGGCCCGAGGGCGAAACAACCGAAACACAGCCCGCTATCCCCCCTGTGCGACCGAAGACTGGTGCGCCTACGCCGCACAGCTCGACGCTCCATTCCATCCGGTCATAAGCGACGCCCTCCTGGCGTGCAGCCGCAAGTTCGCGCCGAAGCTCCGCTAGATCGGTTATCGTCCGGTCAGTGACAGGTTTCACGATGGCTTCCAGTATCTCGTCCCAAGAGTCCTCAGGGTGAAATGCTACAAACAACTTGCTTGCCGCCGTTGACACTCCTGGCTGCGTGACCTTACCCATCGAAGGCTCCGCCCCCGGGAACCGTGGTGACACATAGTAAAGTGACATCAGACAGCCGATCTCGACCTCCACCATTAGGTCAACAGTCTCCCCAAGCGTCTCCGCGAGATTGCACATTCTAGGCACCGCGATACGAATGAGCTCGCTATGCGACAAGGTCACATACGATAGCCTCGCGACGCTGCTTCCAAGACGT
>CAZOJR010000035.1:8292-11780 GCA_964580165.1 uncultured Gaiellales bacterium | reverse complement strand
TTCAACTGAGTAGGGAGAAGTACCGATGGTCCCCGGAACGATTGAAGGTATTGAGATTTGCTTGGTACCAAGAGCTAGGTTGAAGGATGTCACCATTACGGTGGACATAAATATGCAAACCATGACTGTCCGGTCAAAATCCCCTTTGAAAGGTCTGAACAAATATTTTTCAACCAGAATCCCGACAGTAGCCGCTCCAAGCATTGGGATCACAATTGATAGCCAAGCTGCGCATCCCAGATTAACGCGTAACATATAGCATATATACGCAGCCGACATAAATACTGCGCCGTGCGCTAGATTAAACACCCCCAGAAGGTTCAGTATAAAAGCAAACCCCAAACCAACAAGTATATATACAGACGCCAGTATTGCTATATTGATTAAGGTTTGAATCAATGTTTCCATATCACGTACACCTACGGCATGTAACCATAATCGCCTCGAGATACCAAGAAAGCGTAGTTTGAATACGGCCTGAGGCCGACGTTCCTATCACCACAATCAGAGGGATTGGAACGTCGGCCTCAGCAAGAGTACCTAGGTGTTTAAGGTACGGGATCCGGTAGCACCCAACCCACGTACTCGAAACTGCCATCCATGATGTGAGTTACGCAAGTCGGATAAACCCAAGCATGATTCTTGAGTCCGTACAGTTGCTCACCGGTCGGAAAGCCTTCTCCGTATATGGTCTGGACAGAATCCATGCTCTCCCATGCGACCTTGACCGCGTCCGGATCGATACTATCGGCCGCCTTGATGGCCTGAATCAACATGTAGAGGCCGTTTGGCGCCAGGCCAAGGAACTGGCGTTCCGTATCACCGCCCAGTTCAAAGATCTTGTCAAGCACCTCTGAGTTGCCAGGAGCCTTGTAGCCGAAGCTTCCGGAATTCACGATGTTGTTTGCTCCCTCAACACCTACCATTGACACGGTAGCCGGAGCAAAACCCGGATACGCCACGGGCCTCTCGTCACCAAGTGAGCGCAGGCCCTTTGTGATGGCAGCTAAGTTGGGTGGGGTAGCCATCGCGAGTAGGTAGGCATCTACTTCATCCGCATTCGAGTGCAACTTGGCAGCAATGGGATTGAAGTCCTCAAGCGCGGGCGAGAATTTGACTGGATCACCTACCAGAGTAAGACCTGCTCTAGAAATCATGCTTTCAAGGGCAGGCAACTGATACGGGGTCGCTGAGTCCTCGCCGACAGCTAGAGCTATGCTCTTCACATCTGGATACAGCTGGAGCAGGGCCTTGATCGCGCCATTGTACATGGCCATAGGTTCATTACACACAAAGGCATACGGAGTCTCAGATCCAATTTCTCCGGGCTGGCAGGCAGTGTTAGTCAAGACATGTAGCACTTTCGCCGCCTCGAAAACGGGGGTGGTAGCCACATTGAAGAATCCCCCCGGACCGATTACAAGTTGAACCTTGTCATCAAGTACAAGCTTGTTGGCTGCGGCGGTGTTGCCGTCTAGAGTACTTTTACCATCCTGAATAACCAGCTGGATGTTATAGCGTTTCCCCTGGACCGTAACACCACCCTCGTCGTTAACCGTCTTGGCTACAGCCTCAGCATCAATCTGCTCCAACGCGTCAATAGCCGAGTACCAATCGGTCACCTGGAAGATAGCCCCGATCTTAAGAGTCTCTACCTGTCCAGAAGATTCAGCGCTCGTTGCGGTTGCGCCAGCCGTTGGTTCCGACGCAGTAGTCGTCGCCGCTCCTTCGTCTTCCCCACACGCCACCACAAGATTAAACAGACCCACTACCAACACTAGAAATAAAATGCAGCACGCGAATCGAGTTGCTTTCATTCAGGCCTCCCTGAGATGGATCACCTATGAGAACAATCAACCTCCATCGCTACATTGCCATCCCACCATCTGCTCCTTATGCCATCAATCTCCTTCCAAGCCGTAATGTCCCTAAACTCGCGTTGTGAAAATACAGACCCACGTCAGGCTACCCATCACCTTCGTCCCTAATAACCAAACGCAAATCCTATTTGGCTACGTCCGTCAAGCCAGACCAAATCAATAACTTCTCCTGCCATTTGCATAGGGGTCTCAAAGGAACTTTTGCTGGGATCATCCACTCTCGCTAGCTGCTCAGGGATGTTTAGACACGCTCGCTCGCCACGCTAGCAGGAACCAATGTTGCTGTCAACGGATTGTAAACGGTCGTTTGCTATTCTTGCCAAAGTACTGCCCTAATCACGGAAAAGCTTCTAGCTAATTAGCATTCGCATTTTGCATTACTAGGATCATCATTTGCGCAGCTGTATTTACAGCCCGCCCAGAAGAAGAATGCAGCTGGCGCGCACCACTATATACAACGTCATACCTGCTGCAAGAAAGGGATACCAATCGGCATTTCAACAGCTCGATAGACTGATGGGGTTATCCGAGAGACTGATGGAGTTAAACCTGTCAAGTCATGCAGAAGCTTCGCCAGAGTTACGGCTGATTCCGTGAGGTCCGTGCGGACTTGGGCCGCCCCCTTCAGCTCCTGAGCGATTAGCGTTTGTGCTCGGCGAGTAGATTCATGTTGATGTAGCGAGTTTCGTCAGTCTAATTCTTGGGTTCGGGGCCATTCAGGAGACAGACGGCAGCCTATCCACCTCACCCCAACCTGCTCGGGCTCTTGATAGCCAGGATACCGAGACCCACCCAACACCACAGACACGGAACTCCGGCAGTGACTCACGAGGCGGCTTCGTAGGGCCGGTGACTTCGCCTCCGGCCCTACGAACTCTGCCGGCCCCGGTCCTTCAGTTCCTCTAATACCCTCATCCTGATGTAGAGGATCAGACCGCCTGCGTCAACAATGGCCTGCCTCGCCGGTGGCAGTGGCTCGACGGAGAAGCTCTTGCCGGTGGTCAGATTGGTGACCGCATCGACTGTAAATTCCAATTCATCCCCCTCTCCCACCTCAATCCCGGGACAGACCACCAAGCGCAGTCCAAGATTCACAGCGTTTTGCATGAAGATGCGCGAGTAGTTTTCAGCAACAATGATGAGTTCCCAGCCTTTGAGACAAGAGGCCGCCTGTTCTCGTGAAGAACCGGTGCCGAAGTTGCGACCGGCCACGACAACACTGCCAGGAGTTATCTGCCCGCTACGCAGCCTGGCATTGAACTCAGTTAAGTCGGCGAAGCAATGCTGTGGGGTCTCCGCTGGAAGCACTGTGGCCATAAAACGCCCGGGATAGATGGCATCGGTAGAGACATCATCGCCCAACCGGAGGATTACAGTGGCCATATCAGCTCCGTCCCCTGCGCGGATCGGTAATGGCTCCGCACAACGCACTGACGGCAGCGGTCAACGGTGAAGCCAGGTATACAGACGCGTTCGGGTTGCCCATGCGACCTTTGAAGTTACGGTTGGTCGTGGCAAGCGCCACCTCGCCATCGCCCAGCGCTCCCTGATGAACGCCCAAACAACAGCCGCAGCCGGGATTCATCACCACCGCCCCAGCCTCAGCCA
>CAZOJR010000035.1:0-8282 GCA_964580165.1 uncultured Gaiellales bacterium | reverse complement strand
CTCCTTGTAAATACGCCACGATGCCGGGAATACCAGCATACGAGTACCCTTTGCCACCTTCCTGCCACGGAGAACCTCAGCCACAGCCTCCAAGTCTTCCAGCCGGCCGTTCGTGCACGAACCAATGACAATCTGGTCGACCTTGACCCCTTCCACATCTTCCACGGGCACCACGTTATCCACGGTATGGGGCTTGGCTACCTGAGGCTCCAAACGGGATACGTCTATCTCGATCGTCTCCTCGTATTCCGCATCGGCATCGGGCAGCACCGGCAAGATAGGGCCGGTAACCGCCGCCTCCTCGCGTAGGTACCGGACAGTCTCTTCGTTGGCCGGCACGATGCCGCAGGTGGCCCCGGCCTCCACCGACATGTTGCACAGCACAAGACGCCCCGAAAGCGACATGCGTTTGATGGCTCGCCCATGAAATTCGATCACCCTGAAGTTCGCTCCCTCAGCTGAAATCATGCCGATCAGGTACAGAATGAGGTCCTTAGGCCCTACGGTCGGCTTGAACTCACCGTCGGCCACCACTCTGATGGTCGCAGGCACCTCCACGTTCACCAAGCGTCCCAAAGCCCACACCCCAGCCATATCGGTCGCACCGACTCCAATAGCCATCGCTCCCATAGCTCCATGGCTGCTGGTGTGGCTGTCGGCTCCAACCACCACCATGCCTGGAAGAACGTACCCACTCTCGGGAAGTATCTGGTGGCAGATACCACCGCCATCTGCGCTAACATCGTGAAACTTCGTAATGCCCTGGGCGGCCACGAACTCCCTGATCTTCTTCTGGTTGGTAGCCGTCTTCGCGGTCTCCGCCGGGACTCGATGATCGAATATGATGGCGATCTTAGTGGGATCCCATACTCGGGCCTCCACTCTCGTACCTTCGAAGATTGCGGCAAATTGGTTCATAACCAGCGCCGAATTCTCATGTGACATGGCAAGATCAACGGCCGGTTCTACGACAGCGCCAGCGGACACCCGGGGCAATCCTGCCGCACGGGCCAGTATCTTCTCAGCGACGGTCATACCCACCTCAGGCAGCCCTCCTTGTCACCATCACCCGCTTACTCCGCGCCACGAGAGTGCACGCCGGGCGCGGCACGACCACATCTCACTCCCCCACTATCTTCGCAGTCTCTCTGTATTTTCTTTCCAACCGCCGCTCAGGAAGGTATTCATCTTCCATGGCCTTGTAATCCTTGAGACCGACAAAATCTGTGTATTCCTCGAAGGAGCCCACCCACTGAGTCTGACCGGGGAGTGTTCCCGTCGGGGATGCCTTGAGAGCGGTGAAGAACTCCATGAGCGCCTTGTGCGCCACCATGATAGACGCCACCGGAATGGACACCCGTCCCACGCCCATAGCGGCAAGATCAGGGGTCGGTATGAGCTCTGTCTTCATACCACTGATCGCGTCCATAAGGTTGACCGACAGCGGCCCGTTGACCTCCTTCACGGCACGCTCCACATCGGCCCGAGTCTTGATGCCATCGATGAAAGCCAGGTCGGCCCCGGCTGCCAGGTAGAGATTGCATCGCCTTATAGCCTCATCCAGTCCGAGGGGAGCGAAGGAGTCGGTACGTGCATTAACGATGAAGTCCGGGTCCAAACGGTCACGCACAGCGGCGCAGGCGCGCACCTTGCCGGCCATCTCATCCGCGTCGATAACCTCCTTGCCCGCCATATGACCGCACCGCTTCGGGAAGACCTGGTCCTCGATGTTCATACCAGCCACACCCATGAGAATGAGCCGCTCGGTGATCCAGGCCGCGTTGACAGCGTTGCCCCCGCCAGTGTCGATGTCGGCCATCACCGGGATGCTCACCGCCTGAACGATGTTCCAAGCCGTATCGAGAACATCTTTCATCTGCACCAGGCCCACATCCGGTTTGCCCAACAACGATCCCGCTACTCCGTATCCGGAGATCTGGATGGCCTCGAACCCGCACCGCTCTATCACCTTGGCGCTCAACGCGTCATGAGCGCCCGGCAGCGTCACAGCGCGCCGTTCCATGATCGCCTTCCGTAGGACCGCCGTCTTCTTCACCACTCCGCCCTCCTGCTTAGCGTCTGAGTATCGGGAATTCTCATGCGCCTGCCAAACCGCAGCCGCCGCGCAAATCTTCACAGTTTGGCCGTGATGGCCTCCGCCATTTCCGTGGTTGTGCTGCTGCCCCCCATGTCGTACGTCCGCGCCACTCCGCCGGCAATCACCTCGGCGACAGCACCCTCCAAGCGAACTGCCTTCTCGGTTTCGCCCAGCCAATCGAGCATCATCTTCGCCGCGAGAATCGTGGCGATGGGATTGACCTTGTTCATCCCCGCGTATTTGGGAGCCGACCCATGGGTGGGCTCAAACACGGCAAGCTCCTTCCCGATATTGCCCGAGCAGCCGAAACCCAACCCCCCAACCATCTGGGCACAGAGATCGGAAATGATGTCCCCATATAGGTTGGGTGCGACCAGCACATCGTAGTTGAAGGGGTTCTTGAGCAACCACATGCAGATGGCATCGACGTTGGCATCATCAACCTCGATGTCCGGGTAATCCTTGGCCACCGTGCGTGCTGTTTCCAGAAACAAACCGTCCGTCGCCCGAACTACGTTGGCCTTGTGAACGATGGTGACCCTCCCCCGTTTGAACCTCTTGGCAAACTCGAAGGCGTCCCTCGCAATTCGCTCACACCCGGCCCGCGTGTTTACTTTGCAGGAGATCGCATATTCATCCCCTGGCAACTCATGAAAAGGAGCAAAGTTCTTAGAAAGCCGGGTCAAAACCGCAGCCAGTTCGTTCGGGACGGTCCCGAACTCCACACCCGCATACAGGTCTTCGGTATTCTCACGAAACACCACTAAGTCTATCCCCTCCCTGTAGTTGAGCGGATTGTCGGGATAGGCTTTGCAAGGACGAAGACATACGTAGAGATCGAATAGTTGACGCATCCGTACAATGGGAGATCGATATACGAGGCCCCTGCCTCGAAACCCGGGCGTTAGCTCAGCTTCCGCCATCTTCACCGGCTTTGAGGTAATAGCCCCGAACATGGCGGCATCGACCTTCCCGAGCAAGTCGATGGTCCTCTGCGGAAACGCGTCCCCCTCCCGACGCCAGCATTCCCAGCCTATGTCGCCATGATAATAGTCCGCGTCCAGTCCCAGGCGGTCGAGCACCAGCCGGGACGCCGCCAACACCTCCGGCCCAATCCCATCGCCCGGCAGCCAGCCGATAGCGTAGCGCGCCATGCCTAGTCTTCTCTTAAGGTCAGCGGTTCGCCGCAGCAGACGAACCCCTCGACACGGCAGACCTCCTCCGCCTCCTCCCCTTCCTCGTGGCTACACTCCTCGAGTACTTCGATCTCAAGGCCACAATGCTCGCAGTAATACACCTCGCCTTCGCGCATCTCATCACAACGTGGCATGATCCCTCCTTGCTGTCCCCGCGGTTGTTGCCACCGCCTATGTCACGTTTATGTCACGTTTATGTCAAGAGCTCTCTTGAGTGGTCGCCCGGCATATGCCATTCCTGCGCGTGACCCAGTAGATACTCACGCGGGTTGGTCATACATCGAAGAGTCCCAAGACTCTTCCAGACGAGGGCCGGGCCGGGCAGATTGCCAAGACTCCTCCCCTGCCGGTTAAACAATGCGTCCCATGTCCGCTTTACCAACACTCCCGGCGAATAGACCGCCGTGTAGAGATGTGCATACTCACGATAGAAGCGCTCCAATCCCAACTTAGTCGGCAGCACAGCGTGGGCCAGATCGAACATATCCCAATCGCGAGTGGTCAGCACCTCCTGCACTTGTTCGAACAGAGCAGTCCCTGGAAGCGGGGTGAGAATGGTGAACCAAGCATTGGGAATGGCGTGGCGTCGTACGTACTCGCGCAGCCTGCGGAAGTCACCCTCGTCGTAGTCCGGATCGACGATCAGCGTCCCAAAAGTGTTAATGCCCGCTTTCTTTAGAACCACCAGAGCTGATTCGTTGCTTTCAACGCTGTTCGCTTTATGGATGCTGTTCATACTCTCCGCGTCAATCTTCTCTAACCCGAGGAAGGCTGTGGCGAATCCGGCCTCCCTAAGCCTTGAGACCGTCTCGGGATGCCGGGCTATGGAGTCCGTGCGTGCTTGAAAGATGAACCGCTTCCTGATTCCCCGCTGCATGAGAAGATCCGCTATCGCCTCAGCCCTGGGAACGCTGGCCAGGAAGTTGTCGTCCGTGATGAAAACGTTGCGCCCTTCGACTGCTTCGATCTCGTCGACAACCCGCTCCGCGCTCTTGAAGCGGATCTTGCCCTGATGAAAACGCCAAACGCTGCAGAACGTACAGCGGTAAGGACAACCTCGGGAGGTTTCCAAACTGGCCAGAGAACCGCGCATTCCCAGGTAATACCTCTTGTGCCAGCGATACGTGTACGACCGCGCCGGCATGGGAATCTGATCCAGATCGGAGATGAGCGGACGTCTGCCGGTAGCGACCTGGCCTTGAGGTGTATTTATCACCAAGCCCGCGATCGACAGCAGGTCCTCCCCGGCAGCAAGTGCCCGCATTAGCTCTGGCGTTGAAGCCTCCCCCTCGCCGACCACCACAGCGTCGACATCCGGCACCGCGAAGTCGGCCGGATTTAGAGAGGCGTGATGCCCTCCGACGAAGACGAACACCGATCGCCGGAGCGCTTTGAGTGCGGCAGCTATCCGCAATGACTCGGCTACGTCCACTGTGAAGGAACAGCTTATCCCGCAGGCTTCCGGGGAGAAACGTGCGACCACGCCATCAAGATCGACCCCCGGCAACAAATCGACCAGCATGACATCATGGCCACTCTCGAGAGTGGCCGCCACCATCTCGAGACCCAAGGGCTCAACCACGGCCATAGAACGGAACCCCCCCTTGAAACCCGCCCGCCCTGACTGCCGGGGCTGTACGAGCAGAATTCTCATGGTTCGTCCAGGCCTTTCTTCTTAACCTGTCACCCGCTGTTAACCTGTCGCCCACTGTGTTGTGGTGCTATGTTCCCACCATATCACCGTGAGAATGGCCGGTCGACCCGCCGGTTGATTACCCGGCAAATCGATCCGGTCAACGTTAGTCAATCACTCCGGTTGGTCCAGATAACGCTTCCAACGCTCAACGTGGCCATACTCATCAGCCTGGTCTTTTTCGATGAAGGTCCGGGTCTCATCATCCCATTCGATGCCTGTTAGTAACCGTGAGTAGTGCTCTACTGCCTTGGTTTCCACCCAGATGCCGGTCTTGAGCATCCGTCTGGTACCCAGCGCGCGTGACCCCAGACCCAGCACATAGCCCACTATCCAGTATGCCCATCGAAGCTTGCTGGGTTTGAAACCGTGCTCATACAGCTTCGTTTGGAAGTCCTGCATATGAGTCATCTCGTTGCACATAGCCGCCGTGAGTTGCGTGTTGAGCGGGGACGGCTTCGCGGTGATCTGGCACTTGTATATATTCGTGGCCATGATCTCGAGGGTGTGCAGCGTTTGAAGACCCTTCTTTACGGCAGATCGCCGCTCTGCCCGCCATCCCTCGCCTCTGGACATGATCTGATCTGCCCTGATTTCAGGTCTGATGACCGATACGTCGTAGGACATCCTGCCAACCTCCACTCGGACTTCCGCGCCAGCCGCCATCTACACGCCTGCCGCTTGCATACCCGAAGCCGGTCGCTCCTAAGCGTCCCGCCGGAGGTTTAGATATCCGCCAAGCAGTAACCCGCTCGACTAAACAGTGACCCGCTCGACCTCTGCCACACTGGTAATCTTCGCAAGGACCTTCCGGCGACCGTCGTCTAACAGGGACTTGGTGCCTTCACGACGTGTCTGATCGCGTAGCTCATCCGCCGACGCATGATTAAGAATCAGCGTACGTATTTCTCGCGAGATGGGCAGCACCTCGAAGAGGCCGGTACGTCCGCTGTACCCAGTACTGAAGCAGTAATTGCATCCCACAGGCTCCGCTATCGACACTGCGCTCTTGCCGAAGAACTCCCTCTCAGCCTCGGTCATTTCACCCGGTTTCAATGTAACCGTCTTCATGCAATGAGGGCACAGGCACCGGACCAAACGCTGCGCAACCACGCATTCGAGCGCCGAAGCTATCAGGTACGCGGGCAAGCCCATTTCGAGAAGACGTGTTATGGCCGAAGCAGCATCGTTCGTGTGGAGCGTCGACAGGACAAGATGGCCCGTCAACGACGCCTCCGTCGCCACCTGGGCAGTCTCATGGTCACGTATCTCCCCAATCATGATCACATCGGGGTCGCTTCGCACCAGAGAACGCAGTATGCTCGCGAACGTGAGTCCTATGTTCGCGCGGACCTGCGATTGCAAAATACCGGGCATCTGTCTCTCTACCGGATCCTCTACCGTGTAGACCTTGATCCCGGGATGGTTCAGCTCCTCCAAACCGGCATATAGAGTGGTCGATTTTCCGGAGCCGGTGGGCCCGCTTACCAGTATCTCCCCCCAGGGACGTTTGAGGGCCTTTCTGACCAGCAACAGCTCGCCCTCTCCCATGCCAATTTCCTCAAGAGTGATCTTGGTAGACTCATTGTTCAGCAGGCGAATGGTGACATTCTCTCCAAAGACCGTGGGGATAGTGGCGATACGCAGATCAACTGAACGCCCCTCCGCACGGAATGTGGCCCGCCCGTCTTGCGGCAGTCGCCGTTCGGCAATGTCCATGTCTCCCAGAATCTTGATGCGCGACACCACACCGTCTTTCAGCTCTTTGCGAACATCGGTGAGTTGATGGAGAACTCCATCCACGCGCACCCGCACTACCATGCGGTCCGCCTGAGGTTCGAAATGGATGTCGGAGGCACCCTGGCGTATGGCAGCCCCAATGATTTCCTCAACCAGAGAGACAACCTTCCCGTATTCAGCCATCTCCCGGACTTCTGCATTGCCCCGCGTATCGTCATCCGGGGGTGCGCATTCAAGTCTGCCCCGCTGCGAATAGATCACCGCAAGAGCATCGTTGAGCGCAGCATGTGTCATTGTTACCGTCACGACCTCCAGGCCGGTGATGAGACTGACATCGTCTATGGTCACCACATCTGCGGGATTGACCATGGCGAGAATCAGCGCACCGGTCCGGTCAAAGTCGAGGGGGAACACCCTCCGGGCACGGCAGAACTTTTCGGTCAGCACTCCCAGGGCGCTTGGATTTGGAATGATCTCCGTCACCGCGTCGATTCCATATGCGCTTTGCCAGGAAAGCACCTGCTCCAACTGGGCGGGAGTCACATACCCCAGTTCGGTAAGAGCCTCGCCCAGACGGGCCCCTGTTTCTTTCTGATATTGCAGGCTTTCTCCCAGCTGATCTTTAGAGATGATCCCCTGCTCAACAAGGATGTCGCCCAAACGCAGGTTCCTAGATACTCCGATGGTCGACTGCATCGCTGCCCTCGTTCTCTCGCATGTCGGTACTCTTCATTCATCGGCCATAATTCCGAATACTCAAGCCCGCCGCCCCGGAAAAACCACTGTTTGGATTGCAGCGGTAGCAGAGTTGTCACCAGGCAGGACAGGAAAGTATTCTCTGCTTACGAAGGCGTATGCTCTAATACATTACGCGGTTCATTGCGCGGTCCGGACCACTCGCTTGTGACCAAGGAGGGTCTTATAACATGCACTGTCCTCACTGTCAGATGGAGATTGAGGCAAAAGCACACGTGTTTGCCCTCGGCGAAGACCGGGATGGGACGTGGCGGGTGTCCAGTTCCCGATGCCCGATCTGTGACCGGCTGATCGTGAGCGTAGGCACAGAGGGAGGGCTTGTTCTTCCGGTCTGGCCTGAGTCGTCAATGCGACCGCGTTTGAGCGATGACGTTCCCGCCGCCCTAGAGGCTGAATACCGTACAGCCTCCCAGATTCTTCCCTATAGCCCGGAGGCTTCCGCCGCCATCGGACGCCGCCTTCTTCACAACTTCCTTGCGACCCATATAGAGATCGGGGAGAGCGACTTGGCCGGTCAGATCCAGCGGGCGGTGGACTTTGAAGAAATCCCTTCGTATCTCCGAGACGCTCTCCGGGCATACTCAACTATAGCCAACCTAAGCGCCAACAGCGACAAAAGCCGGCGCCCCGACGCATTGACCCCTGTCGAACCTGGTGAAGCCGAGTGGTTGCTCGACGTGCTTCAATCCCTGTTCGAGCACTACTTTGTCCAACCCGCGCGGATGCATCGCAGGCTCAATGCCCTGGAGGAGAAGACCGGGCGCATATCCGCGTCACGAGCAGTAACGCCACAGGAAAC
>CAZOJR010000034.1:423-11865 GCA_964580165.1 uncultured Gaiellales bacterium | reverse complement strand
AGGGAGAGACTGTGCTCGAGGTCGCTCGCCGGGAAGGAATCGATATTCCAGCGCTGTGCCACATAGCGGAGACGGCGGCTTGGGGCGCCTGCCGTCTGTGCCTGGTGGAAGTGGAGGGCATGGAGAAACTCCAAGCCGCCTGCACCACCTGGGTGACGGAAGGCATGGTGGTCAAGACCGACACTCCCAGGGTCCACGCCCGGCGTGAGAGCTATCTCAAGATGTATCTTTCCGACCATAACGCCTACTGTGAGGCTCCCTGCACACATGCCTGTCCTACCCATATCGACATTCCCGCGTACATGGCAGCGCTGGCCGCCGGCGATGTTGCTGGTGCCAGTGCCATCGTAAGAGCAGAACTGCCGTTCCCCGGAATCCTGGGCCGGATCTGCCCGCGCTACTGCGAGCCCGTCTGCCGACGAGGCGATGTCGATGAACCCATCGCTATCTGCGACCTCCACCGTGCTATTGCCGACCATGGAGATGCTGGTCACAAGCGTCTGCAGCCCGGAAAACCCAGCGGTAAGCGGATAGCCGTCATTGGCGCCGGGCCTGCCGGCCTGGCCGCCGCCTGGTTCCTCGTGGAGCAAGGTCATCAGGTCACGCTCTACGACGGACACGACAAGCCGGGGGGATTGCTGCGGTATGGGATACCGGAATTCAAGCTGCCCGAGAAGATCCTCGATGACGAGTTGAGACCGCTGTGGGAAGCCGGAGCCCGCTTCGTGGGCAGTTCCAGGATCGCGGATCTAGATGGTGCCAAACAGCTCCTGAACGCCGGGTTCGACGCAGTGATAATGAGCACCGGAGTCCAGACGGCTTTGACCGATGACAGAGCAGCCAGCTCAGGCTCAGCACCGGCAGGTGAATCCACGGCCGACACCACCGTGTCCGAAGCCATGTCGTATGAAGACACGCTCGATGGCGCCGTGATTGACGCAACCAACTTCTTAGCACACACGCGCCAGGGCAAGACAATGCAGTTTGCCGACAGAGTGGTCATCGTGGGCGGAGGAGTAATCGCGCTCGACGCAGCGCGAACAGCACTCCGGCTCGGGGCGACCGATGTAACAGTCTTCGCCCCCAAGCAAGGGGAAACTCTTCCGGCCGGCGAGCGCGAACGAGCCGCAGCTGAAGAGGAAGGCGTCAAATTTGAATTTGGTACATACGAAGTCGAAGCGTCACAACTCGCCACCCCCGGCACGACTGTGATCGTAGCCCCCGAATGGAAGGGAGCGAAGCGCGTAGAGGCAAATCCCTACACCGGCCGTACGGCCGAGGAGGGTGTCTTCGCGGCCGGCGACGCAGTCGCCGGCGCCCGGTCTGCCATCCACGCGGTCGTCGACGGCAAGCGCGCAGCACTGGCCGTCGACGCCTGGCTCAAGGACGAAGACCTGGAGAAACTCGAGCGGCAGCTGGCCGAGTACGCGGCCCTTCCTTATCTGGAACAGCTTGGTAACGCTGACCGGATCGGGGCGCTCGGCCGGCGTCTGGCCGAGCGCACGCCTGTGTGGCTGAAGATGGGCATCAGCGCTGAGCCGGCACGACGCTCTACCATGCCCAAAGTAGCCAAGTCTAAGCGTCTGACCGGAATGGATATCGAGGTCGAAAAGGGACTAAGCCTTTCCGCTGCTCAAGAAGAGGCAAAGCGCTGCCTGCAGTGTGTCTGCCCCAGCTTAGGAAATTGTGCTCTGCAGAATTTGGGTGTGGAATACGGCATCACCAGTAACGAACTGGTCGCAAAAGATAGCCGGGTGCGAGCGGTAGAGCCGCAACACGAGCACCCCTTCATCAGGCGCGACATGGAACGCTGCATCGCCTGCGGCCGGTGTGTGCGCGTCTGCCGCGACGTGGCCGGTCCTGCCTGCTATGACTTCACGGGGCGCGGTTTCACCATGAACGTCGACACGCCCTACAGCGAAGCCCTGCAATTGGCCGAATGCATAAGTTGCGGTCGCTGCGTCAGCGTTTGCCCAACAGGGGCGCTCACGTTCAACCAACGCACATTGGCCTCGTTCAATATCGACGAGAGCCGCTGCATCCTGTGTAGGCAATGCATCGACATCTGCCCTGTTGACGCCCTTGAGGAAACCAACCATTTCGAAGAAGCGCGCCAAAAATGGCTTGAACTCGTCGACAAAGGGAGTTTGCTGGCCGGCGGTCACCGCATGTGCGCCGGTTGCGGCGCCCCCACCGTGGTTCGTCAGGTGCTCATGGGTGCAGAAGGCCCGGTTGTGGTCGCAGCGGCTACTGGTTGTTTGGAGGTCAGCACCACGATCTACCCCTACACCTCGTGGAAGAGCGGATTTATCCACACAGCTTTTGAGAACGCCGCCGCCACCATGAGCGGTGTCGAGACCGCCTTCCGTGCTTTGAAGAAGAAAGGTGTCATCGAAGACAACATCAAGTTCATCACCTTTGGCGGTGATGGCGGCACCTATGACATCGGCTTACAGTCACTCTCGGGAGCCATGGAGCGCGGGCACCGGATGCTGTACGTCTGCTACGACAACGGCGCCTATATGAACACAGGCTTCCAGCGCTCCGGCGCTACGCCGGTAAGCGCTTGGACGACTACCAGTCCTGTGGGCAAAGAAGCGGCGGGCAAGCTGCAACACCGCAAGAACCTCACCGAACTCATGATCGCTCACGGTATCGAATACGTCGCCCAGGCATCTCCGCACGATCCACGTGATCTGGTGCGTAAGGCCGCCAAAGCATTGTCAGTGGATGGCCCCACGTTCCTCAATGTGCTCTCCCCCTGCCCCCGCGGCTGGCGCTCCGACGGCGCAGAGAGCATCGACCTGGCACGTGAAGCCGTCAACACATGCTACTGGCCACTATTTGAATATGAAAAGGGCGAGTACCATCTCACCTATAGGCCTCATCACAAGCTACCGCTCGTGCCCTGGTTAAAACGCCAAGGCCGTTTTGCACATCTCTTCCGACCAGGCTACGAATGGGCACTGGCCAATATTGAGGCATGGGTGGACGAAGAGTGGGATAAGCTGCTCCGCAAGTGCGGCGAACCCAGCGAGGCGGACTGGCAGGCCCACCTACAGGAAAATGGCTGTCTGCTACGCTGATAGATTGGTGATTGGTCGACACGGTGACAATAGATCGATGATCTGCCGACACAGCGATGGATGACATCAACATACGCGCTCCGCAGGAAGAGGAATTCCCTGCGATTGCCAAGATTTGCTGCGTAGCCTTCGGCGAAGAAGCAACCGTCGAAGACGTCGAGGCTTACGCCAAATCTTTCCCCTACGATCGTGGACTATGCGCCTATGAAGACGGCAAGATGGTAGCCACCTCGGCTGTGCTTTCACTGGAGTTGACACTTCCCGGAGGAGCCACCATCCCCGCGGGTGGTGTCACCTGGATCGCGACTTTGCCCACACACCGGCGCCGGGGACTCCTGCGCCGGCTCATAGCCGCCCAATTGGCCGGCATGGTCAATCGCGACGAACCAGTTTCAACCCTACTGGCATCAGAAGGAACCATCTACGGCCGGTTCGATTACGGGCCAGCAACCAGCGCGGCGAGTTTTAGAATCGAGCGGCCCTATGCCGTGTTCGCCGATCCGTTCAGCGAACCGGGTCGCATGACCCTTCTTGACGACCAAGAGGCAGCTGCCCAGTTGCCAAGCATCTACGAGAAGCTCCGCCTCCTCCAGCCGGGAGCTGTCAGCCGCCCCGCCTACTGGTGGCCGCACTACCTGCACGATCCGGTAAGTGAGAGACAAGGGGCTAGCAAGATGTACCATGCGAAGCATGAGACGATCCCCGGAGTGGCAGACGGCTACATCAGCTACCGCATCAAGGCGGAATGGACTGCCGCTACAACATCCGCGAACGAGGTCCAGGTAGTCGAACTTGTTGCCGCCAATCCGGAGGTTCACAAGGCTTTGTGGGATTACGTGCTGAATACCGACCTGTGCCAGACCATCTCCTGCTGGAGAGGACGAGTCGACGAACCACTGCGCTGGCTCCTCACCGACCCTCGCCGGTTCGAGGTGAAAGCCATCGCTGACGACCTCTATGTCCGGCTCAACGACGTGCCCTGCGCCCTAGCCGCCCGGGCATACCGCACTAAGGGAGAGCTGGTGCTGGAGGTGATCAGTAGGTTCCCGAATCCGAGACGGCACCGTTACGCCCTATACACCGATCCCGCCGTCACTCCAAGCACCCAGTGTGTCCCCACCACTCGCGAACCAGATCTTGAATTGGAGATAAGCTTTCTGGGCTCCGCCTACCTGGGAGGAGTCTCCTTCACCACCCTTGCCGCAGCGGGACGGGTCAGAGAGTTGACAGCGGGAGCGGTCGAGCGTGCCGACGCGATGTTCTCCACCGCCGTTGCTCCCTTCTGCTCGACAATGTTCTAGGGATCTTCGGTGTCCGGCCACGCCACTTTCGACCACAACCAAGCCCACCGTCTCGATGATACGAGCCGGCTGGAAACTCAAGTAAGTGGTGAAGACCTGACGCGCCTGTTCGCCCTTCACGGTGCGGAAGACCTCCTCGACCTGGGCAGCGGTACGGGCTTCTACACCGACCGCATGGCCGGACTTACCACGGGGACCATATACGCGGTGGAACTCCAACATGAGATGAACGATCATTACCGTCGGCGTGGGCTACCGGCCAATGTGCGCTTGGTGCCGGGTGACATAACGAACATGGCAAATCTGCCTCTCGAACCGGCGAGTGTTGATGTAGCTTGTTCGATAGCTGTGTGGCACGAGATCAGGGGCAGACTAGACCTGGTGAACCTCCTGAAGATCCTGCGGCCTAAAGGAAGACTGATCGTCATCGACTGGCGCAAAGACCCGGAGTCATGGGAGAGCGGGCCACCGGAGAATCTCCGATTCACCAAAGAGGAGGTAGCGTCAACGCTCACCCGGTGTTTTCAGAGTACCTATGCCGAGAACCTGGGACGATCCATGTTTGCCGTAACGGCAACACGGGAGATATCGCGGGGCTAATCCTCGGCGGAAAGGTCCGGGGCACGCTCCCGCTTAAGGCGACCTCGGCGGCGTTTCTCCTCAATACGTCTCTCATTGATCCGGTCGGGAATCGCGACAGGAACACGTTCCGGCGCTTCGGCGAGACCTTCGCGCAACAGATCGGCAAACCGTGCGATTGTGGCTTCGCGATTAGCCAGCTGAGTACGATGGCGTTGTGAGACTACCCGCAGAACCCCATCCCGGTTGATACGCCCGGCAAGACGGCGCCGCAGCAGCTCACGCTGCTGCGGCGACAGGCTCGCCGACCGTTCCACGTCAAATAGCAGCGTTACTCGGGTGTTTACCTTGTTGACATTCTGGCCGCCCGGCCCGCCGCTACGCGATGTGGTGAAGGTTAGATCAGCCTCCGGTATATCAAGACCGTCCAATACCCAAACCATAGTTACACTCCTGCTCACCCTGAGAACGCATGTAGCCTTGCGCGGAAACGTACACAGTTTGCCCGGGCAGGGTGCGCCATTTTAGGCGCACCCTGCCCGGCGGCATTCCTATGTCCGGATTCCCCGGTTCAACGACGCGACAAGCCCGCCGGTAAGCTCCCCCATCGATGCCAGAACAACCGCCGCCATTCCCACAATCTCTGCCGGAGGCGGGAAGACCGGGTTGGGTACGGCAATAACCGTCAGCCCGGCCGAGAAGGCTGAGCAGATACCGCTCGCGGAATCCTCCACTGCCACAGACCGCTTAGGCGAACTTCCTAAGCGCGCACACGCTTCCAGATAGACATCGGGCTCCGGCTTCCCCCGCGCCACTTCGTCCGACGAGACTAGTGCGGCGAAGTGCCGTCGCAGCCCAACCAGATCAAGAGCGTATTCGATAATCTCCCCAGGAGACGACGAGGCCACACCCAAACGATACTCAGTCGCTAAACCGGCCACAGCTTCCCGAGCGCCCGGAATCACCGGGAGATGGCGTGCGTAGCATTCGCGCAATCCCTGAATGATCCCATCATATATCTCGCGATCGGAAAGGTTGACTCCGTTGTTTTCACGCATGGAGGCGGCCCACTGCATGGAGTTCGCACCCATCACCGCCGGCTGGTCGTGCTCATCCCAATGCCCGCCGTGCGCCTCGGCAAAATCGTAGCGCACACTGTTCCACACCTCTTCGGTGTCGATAATGATTCCATCCAAATCGAAGATAACTGTGTCTATTCCCATGGGGAGTTAGCTTAGCAGAAGCCTAGCGCCAACCGGGCGTGGACTCCAAACAGCACCGGAGGAGCCTAGCCGATGATCGTCGACCGGGCCCCCAGTCCTGCGTAATCCGAGGGGTTGCAGGTCAACACGATGATCTGGAGCCCCTGTCGCGCCCCTCGCTCGAGCATCCGCTGCAACGTTTGCACACGTTCTGGGTCGGAGTAGGCGAAAGCGTCGTCAAATACCACAGGCAGCGAACCGTCGTGATCCGCTGCCAGCAATTCGGCTATGGCAAGCCTAACCGCGGCCGCCACCTGCTCACGAGCGCCCTCACTCAGGGTCTCAAAAGTCGTGGCCCCGGACTGCCCTGGACGCACAAGCCGGACTTCATTAAAGATATTGTTTTCGAAGCTCACCACCACTCGGGTCTCGGGCCCGAACAAGCACTGTAGATAGCCATCGATCTTCTCAGCGAGCGGTCGGGAGAAGCGGTCAGAGAGGATTTGTTGCTCTTGCCTGAACAGATCATCGACCAAAGCAATAGCTCTCGCTTTGCGATACGCGGCCTCGCGACCCCGAGCCGCCGCTTCCAGCCGCGCCTCTGCCTGCGCCAAGGCGGCGCAGGGATCGTCCATACCATCCAAACGGAGCGCCGCCTGGCTGACGGCACGCCTCTTCTCGGCATCCTGTCTGCGCTGATCGGTCTCTCGCAATGCCCGCTGCAAACGATCCCAATCCGCCTCCAAGAGATCGGGCTGAAGGGCTCTCAACGAAGCACGGATGTTATCGGCCTCGGCCTCCAATCCCATCCGGGTGTGTCTCGCCTCTCGAAGCCGCTGGGCCCGGACCTCATCGCTGCCATAATTGTCCATCAGCATCTCCAGCTGAGCAACGAATCCCGCGAGCTTCTGCTTCTCTCGAGTAAGGACCTCGCCCACCTTCTTCAGCTCGACGGCCAAGGTGTCCGCCTGCTCACCCAGAGCATCCCGAGCCGCTTTCAGACCGGTTTCGCCCGATTCGGCCAGACGGAGAGCCTCCTCTTCGCGCTCCAGCCACAGCCCGGTCTCGGCCGCTGTGGATGGCAGTTCGACACCGTCCATCTGCTTCACCCGCCGTTCCACATCCGCCATCGCGGCTGCGAATTCCGCCTCTGCAGTCTCACAGAGCTCGGCCTGGCCACCCGGCCACTGTTTGAGAGCCGCAAGGGTGGCATCCTCCGTAGAACGCAGTCTGGCTCTACGGACCACCATATCCGCGGCATCTGCCACCGACCTCAGCCCATAACCGTCGAGCGCCTCCTGCATTCTTTGCCTCAGGGTGCGCACATCTTCGCGTGCACGCACAAGGCCGTCACCGCCACCCGGGTGGATTTTGAGACGCGTCGATTCACCGATTCTCAGTTCTGCAAGAGCCGACACCGTCCGGCTTTCGCCAGCCGGGAGCAGCTCATCACTCAACCAGACAGGTTCGCCTGCCGCCACCACCTCTACCTCGGCGGCCATGGCCCCCAACGCCGCCACAGCTTGAGCGTGCCTATTCTCGAGATTCTGAAGCGCTTGGAGTCCATCCTGATCTATGGATACCAGCCGGGCGATCTGCTCCCGGATATCACGCAGATCTCTCTCAAGGCCCTGGACCACCTTCAGACGCTCCCTCAATTCCCGGCAACGCGCCTTCTTCTGAAACCCTGTCAGATGGGCGGCAGCGAGTTCTCTTACCAGTCTGGCGCCCCGTGTTTTCTCCAGTGCTTCCTCATATGCCCGCTCGGCCTCGGCCCTCTCTTTGCGAACGCCGGCAGACCTAGCTTCCAGATGCCCGCACTCCTCTTCCATCGGCCTGAGCGCCTCGCGCAAATTGTCAATGGAACTCCGCAGATCACCGATGCTCTTCTCCGCTCCCTCCAATATCGCCAGCTTCTCGTCCGCATCGCCGAGAGCCAACACCCTCTCCTTCTCGATGCCTCGAAGTGTTTCGATTTCCGCCAGCCCTCTTCTCACAGTGTCGATCTGGCGACCAATATCCTCGAGATCCACCACAGCCCGCTCAACGGTCGCCGATGCCTCTTCGAAATCGCGCAGGGCCTGGCTCAACCCATCGATCCGCTCCACGGCCTCCATGTGGACAGCCTCCGCCTGTCGTAAGTCTTCCTGGGCATGGTGCAGATCGGAACTCTTAAGAGGAGACCAGGCACCGGTCTTGGCGAAAATCTGGGCTCTGGTCTGAGAGAAACGAGAGGCCACCCGACCGTCGAGATCGGACTGCATGGCCACAGCACCCCCCACCTGCTGCAACTGCCTGAGCAGACCGGTCTGTTGCCTTGCAATGTGTTCGCACGCGTCGTCACTACTCTGGCCCTGCCATACCCACAGATGGGCCCACTGCCTTTTCACCCGATCGAGGATGCCTTTCCCGCCACCCAAGGCTTCCACGCCGAGAAGCTCCGCCAAGCGTGACTCGGCCTCCTCTCCCTGCCATGTTTCTCCGGCAGTCTGCGTAAGCCGGGCGGTCCCACTCTGGCCGCTGAACCGCTTGGCCAAACGGTACCCGGCTCCTTGCGCCTCGAAGCAGACCTCCACCTCCGGATGTCCTGGGAAAAGGGTGGATTCCATACTCTCCTGAGCCTCCCCCGTTACCGTGGCCTTGAGGAAGAGAGCGCGATGAACCGCCTCTATGAAAGTACTCTTGCCGCTCTCGTTGGGACCACCAATCAACGTTCTCGCTCTGTCGAAGTAGATCGTGAGATCGCGGTGGACCCGGTAGTTGCGAACCGTGGCTGATATCAGCTTCATCCAGCCCTCTCCTGCTCACAAACCGCGTGTAGTTCACGCAACGCAAGATGAGCAATCACTGCATCTTCGTCGCTTCCGGCGGCACGCTCCACCAGTTGTGCGGCCACCCGGGCAATAAGCGGGTCGGCTCCTCCCCGGGTCAAATCTTCGATCTCTCCTCGGGTCGGAGCCAGAAAAATCCGGTCGTCAAGCTTCACTCTCAACAGACGCGCTTCCAGCGACTCGTAGATCGAATCGAGCCGGTTAGACGCCTCGATGCCCAGCGATCCTGTGAGATGCAGATGAAGAAGGTCTTCATTAGCCCGCTGCCCCAAAAGCGAAGAGAGGCGCCTCTCCAGCCCTGGGAGCGCGGAGTCATCCGTCAGATCAAAAGACAGCTCCGTCCAGGTAAGTCTCCCCGTGTGTATCCTGGAGACGGCGGGGGCACAACCACGCTCCACCTCAACCATGAGGATATTGCCGGTATCGTATTCGCCGCCCTTCGGGAAGCGGTCGGGTTCGGGTGTGCCCGAATACCAAGCCTTGGATCCCACCTGCCTGGTGCCGTGCCAATCGCCGAGGGCGACATAGTCGATCTCAGCATCCGGAAGCTGTTCGAGCTCGATCACGCTCGAGAGGTAACCGCCTCCATCCTCACCGTCGACCTCTCCTGTGAAGACCTGCGTGCTTCCGTGTGCAAGAACAATGCGGGGCTTGCTTTGGGGCAGTCCCTCATAGGCCTGGGAAGAACGGAGCCACTCCGTGGTATCGACCGCGCCACTGCGGCGCATCAACGGGCAAGGCAAGATCACCGCCTGATCAAGCTCGTATGGCCCAGTCTTCAACAGCACAGCAAGGTTTGGAGCAAGCTGCGCCTGCTCGCGCCGGAAGAACTCTTGATCCCACAGAGTTCCCGGACCGGCGTGATCGTGGTTGCCGGGGATGGCAAGAACGGGCAGGCCAACCTTCCCGATGGCGCTGCAGGCGGCAGACACGGTGGCTTTGTCGGCGCTCGGCGAATCAAATAGATCCCCAGCTACAAGAACGAAAGCCGCACCACCATCCCTGGCTACGGCGCCGATTCTTTCGATCGCATCTACCCGCGCCTGCCGTGCCAGCGAACGCTTGTGCGGATCTCTGATATGCGCGAACGGCCTGCCGATTTGCCAGTCTGCCGTGTGAACAAACCTCATGTCGCTCCCGTCGGAGATCATGCCGAAACATGTCGAAAGTCACGCTGGATCATGGACCATATTACTATAGCGGCCCGCTCGGACGGTGCCACGACATCCCACCGCGGACCCGCTACGACATTCCGTCGCGGCATCGCACCGCGACATCAAACGCGGTATCCCGCCGCGACGATGCAATCGCCCGTCGTTTTCGCTAGAATCCAATAAAAAGGAGGTCGGGCGTGATCGATTGGGAACGGAAGATCGCCGCCGAGGGTTTGAGTTTCGACGACATCCTGTTGATCCCGGCAGAATCCGGAGTGCTTCCTAAAGAGACCGACGTTCGCACGCGGCTCACAAGCAAGATCGCTCTGAACATTCCCCTGCTCTCGGCGGCTATGGATACCGTGTCTGAGACTGCGCTGGCCATCGCTCTGGCGCGTGAAGGTGGGCTCACTATCATCCACAAGAACCAGCCCGTCGAGCGGCAGGCCGACATGGTTCGCAAGGTCAAGCGGAGTGAGGCTGGGATGATTGTCGATCCCATTACCCTCCCCCTCACGGCGACTTACGGTGATGCCGAAGCTCTCATGAACGAGTACCGCATCTCAGGCGTTCCCATCATTCACCCTGACGGCAAACTGGCCGGCATTGTAACCAATCGTGATACCAGGTTTGAGACCGACCTCAGCAAGCCCATCAGACAGCTTATGACGTCTGAAAATCTGGTTACCGTACCGGTCGGCACAACCCTGGACCAAGCCCGTGACCAGTTCAAGGTTCACAAGATCGAAAAACTCCTGGTGGTCGACGACGACTATAAGTTGCGGGGACTCATCACCATCAAAGACATCATGAAGATCATCGAGTTTCCCAACGCCTGTAAAGATGAGCTGGGCCGGCTCCGTGTGGGCGCCGCGGTGGGGATCGCCAAGGACACCGCCGACCGCGTCCAGGCATTGGTCGAGGCTCAGGCCGACATCATCTGTATCGATACGGCACACGGCCATTCCCGAGGCGTTCTTAACGCTATCGCCACCATCCGCGAGCAATACCCCGACGTGCCACTCATGGCCGGCAACGTTGCCACCGCCACTGGCGCCAAGGCCCTTATCGAACGCGGCGTCGACTGCATCAAGGTGGGAATAGGCCCCGGCTCCATCTGCACCACCAGAGTGGTCACGGGGTGCGGCGTTCCGCAAATCACGGCCATCTCGAGTTGCGCCAGCGAGGCATACAAGTACGGGATTCCCATAGTGGCAGACGGCGGTATCCGCTACTCGGGAGATATGGTCAAGGCGCTGGCCGCAGGAGCCCACAGCGTTATGATCGGT
>CAZOJR010000034.1:0-413 GCA_964580165.1 uncultured Gaiellales bacterium | reverse complement strand
TGCGGGCACCACCGAGAGCCCCGGTGAACGTGTTCTATGGGAAGGGCGTAGTTACAAGGTATACCGAGCCATGGGATCCGTCGGCGCGATGAAAGAGGGCCACAGCGCCGATCGTTACTTCCAGGAGGATCAGAAGAAGCTCGTGCCCGAAGGCATTGAAGGCATGGTTCCTCACAAGGGCCCTCTGTCGGATGTTGTGTTCCAGCTTGTCGGCGGTCTGCGAGCCGGCATGGGCTACACCGGCTCGGCCAGCGTCGAAGATCTGCACAAGAAGGCACAATTCATGCGCATCTCGCCGGCCGGCCTGGCCGAGAGCCACCCGCATGATGTCACGATCACTAAAGAAGCCCCCAACTACGAGCGCCGCCTGCCGTTCTCGTAAGCCAAGATGCACCACGCCGGTCTAGTGCCGG
>CAZOJR010000033.1:0-12062 GCA_964580165.1 uncultured Gaiellales bacterium | reverse complement strand
TCGCCCGCACCATCAAAGAAGATCCTCGCTATGCCGGCATCCCGGTCATCATCGCGACGTCGGTCTCCAGTGCTCTCGGTCTCAATTTCCGGCCTCGCTCCGATCAAGACCGAGCTGAGATGCATGTGGACGCCTACTTTGACAAACCCCTCGATACCGGCCGCTTGCTGAGCACCATCCACGATCTGCTCGATGCCCGGCTGCCACACAGCCAGAACACCGGCAACGGATCGCAAGAGTAACAATGCCCACCTGGGACAACCCCCTGATCACCATCGTCACCGACAAGTGCCGCATGTGCTACGCGTGCGTGCGGGAGTGCCCGGCGAAAGCGATACAGGTTGTCGACGGACAGGCGAGGGTCATTCAGCCACGTTGCATCGGCTGTGGCAACTGCCTGCGGGTATGCACTCAAAATGCCAAGCAGGTGCGCGATGATACCGAGCGGGCTTTCGCGCTTCTGCAGTCCGGATCCCATGTCGCCGCCATGGTGGCGCCCAGCTTTCCCGCCGAATTCACCGACATAGCACCCGGGAAACTCATAGCGATGATCAGAGCGCTGGGATTCGACTCTGTACACGAGGTGGCGCTTGGGGCCGACCTTGTGGCGTATGAATACCGCAGACTCCTGGATGAAAACCCCGATAAGCGGTATATCAGCACGCCGTGTCCGGCCGTCGTCTCCTACGTGCGCAAGTATCATCCTCGCCTTATGCCCTATCTGGCTCCGGTTGTCTCTCCCATGGTGGCTATGGCCCGCGTCCTGCGGCACGAACTCGGCCCCGACATAAAGACGGTGTTCATGGGTCCATGCGTGGCCAAGAAACGCGCTTCTATCGACACAACCCACGTAGAGGTCGAAGCGGTTCTCACCTTTGCCGAGCTGCGAGCTATGTTCCAAAAACGGGGAGTCAAACCAGAAGCCTTCTCGGACGATGACGACTTCGATCCACCATACGCCGGAGTGGGTATGGTGTTCCCCATCTCAGGAGGCCTACTGCAGACAGCCAATGTGGAAGAAGACCTGCTCAGTGGGGAAATTGTCGTCGCCGAGGGCAGGGGTGAATTCGTAGAGACCATTGGAGAGTTCGATCTGGCGCACGCGGACACCAGACTTCTGGATATCCTGGCCTGCCAGGGCTGCTATGCCGGCGCGGGAATGACCAGCAAGGAGACAATGCTCCAACGCCGCGCCCGGGTAAGCAACTATGCGAAAAACCGCCTGGCCGCCTACTCCGAGGAGCAGGCGGCCCAGGTGCAAGGCGCCGAGGAACGATACCGCGATCTCAATCTATCGCGGGAATACCTGGCCGATGAGCAGACGCTGGGCGACTCGGCTACCGATGAAGAGCTGCAGGATATTCTCCGCCGGATGGGCAAATTTAAGCCCGAGGACATGCTCGATTGCGGAGCCTGCGGCTACGACACCTGCCTCGATCACGCCCGTGCTGTGTACGCAGGGCTAGCCGATTCAGAAATGTGCCTCCCTCACACCATCGAGCAACTGCGCCAAGCGTACGACAAGCTCGAGGATTCGCACAAATCGCTGGAAGAAGCCAAAGAGGCCCTCGAACGTTCCGGCAAGCTGGCCAGCATGGGCCAGCTTGCCGCCGGCATCGCCCACGAGGTTAACAACCCCCTAGGCACCTTGCTCCTACACGCCAATCTTCTCCTTGAAGAGTGCGAGGACGATTCACAAACCAAGCAAGATCTCGAGACCATCGTCGATCAGGCCAACCGCTGCAAACGCATTATCTCCGGGCTTCTCAACTTCGCCCGCCAGAGCCGGGTACTCCGCCAGGAGACCAACATGGCAGAGTTGGTGGAGAAGACCATCCGGACTGCACCCTCAGTTGACAATGTAGAAGTGGTGATTCACAACGATCTCTCCAACCCGGTGGCAGACATCGACCCCGACCAGATTGTCCAGGTCCTGGCTAACCTGTACGCCAACGCACAGCAGGCCATGCCCGAGGGGGGTATTCTCACGATAGGTCTTAGCGATGATGACCCGGATACGGTTACCATCAAGGTCTCCGATACCGGACACGGCATAACCGAGGAGAATATGGGCAAGTTGTTCAGTCCATTCTTCACCACCAAGCAGGTCGGCATGGGCACCGGCCTTGGACTCGCCGTCAGCCACGGCATCGTCAAGATGCACAAAGGACAGATCACCGTAGAATCCAACGCGGATCCCGCCACCGGACCCACGGGAACTACCTTCACCGTCACCCTCCCCCGGCACGAATAGGAGATGTCTTCGATGGGCGCCATAGAACAGACGCTCAGAGTCGCCATGGTGGACGACGAGGTCCCGCTCAGTTTGGCCGTTCGCCGGATTCTCGCCAAGTACCAAGTGCATGTTGACGATGTGGGTGTCGATGCTACCTATGCCTGCTCCCATTTCGCCACCGGCGAAGCCTTTCTTGAAAGCCTCACCAGTGGCGCGGAGTATGACTTGTTGCTCCTCGATTTGAAGCTGCCGGGCATGAGCGGCATGGACGTTCTCACCGAGCTTGGACGGCAGGAACGGACACTCCTTACCATCATGATCACCGCCTATGCGACGTTTGAGACAGCCGTCCAGGCGACCAAACTGGGAGCATACGACTTCCTGGCCAAGCCGTTCTCCCCCGAGGAACTCCGCTATTCGATGCGCAAAGCCACCGATCAGCTCATCATTAGCCGCGAAGCGCGCAGGCTGGCGGAAGAACAGCACCAGGTGCGATTCAACTTCATTTCGGTGCTGTCCCACGAGCTCAAGGCTCCACTGAACGCCATTGAGGGGTACCTCAAGATCCTGCAAACCGATGAGCCGCCAGAGCGCCGTCAGATGATCAACCGCAGTCTTGTACGTCTCGACGGGATGCGTAAGCTCATCTTCGACCTCCTCGACCTTACCCGTATCGAGTCGGGACAAAAGGCCCGGGAATTCTCGACGGTAGACGTACGAACCATCGCTCAGAGAACCATCGACCTTTTCGGCACAGAGGCGGCCGAGAGAAAGATCGGCATAACCCTGCGTCCGGCGGAACCCGTGGAAATGGTGGCCGATCCCAGGGAACTCGAGATCATTCTTAACAATCTCGTCTCTAATGCCATCAAGTACAATCGCGACGGGGGCAGTGTCACGGTGGCTTTGGAGCGAACGGATGATGTCGTCAAGATCCGGGTGGCCGATACCGGGATCGGACTTACTCCTGAGGAGAGCGCGAAACTCTTCAAAGAGTTTGTACGCATCAAGAACGAAGACACATACAAGATAATGGGGAGCGGGCTGGGACTCTCCACGGTCCGCAAGCTGGCCCAACTCTACGAAGGCGACGCCGCCGTCAAGAGTGAGAAGGGTTCGGGCAGCATTTTCACCATCACCCTCCGCGATGCCGCCGCTGGTACAGCCCGCGACGCCACCACCGGCATAACTCGCGACACCGTCGATATCGCAGCCGATGCCACAGTCGAGGCCGCCAGCACCACTTCCAGACTCGAAGCGGGTACGCTCACCACAGCGTAGAAGGCACCCCGCGCCCCTCCCGTCCCCGACGTACTCTCGCCGGTAGAGCCTCCGCCTCTATACCACGGCGGCCGGCTGAGATACTATTCACACCATCCGGTGGCGCCACCTGGTGAAGCCACGTGGTCCACCATCAGCGCTTTACCGTTCTAGTAAGGGAGAGCTGTGGTGTCGAAGATTTTGATCGTCGACGACGATCCGGATATGGTTGAGGCCGGCCGGATCGTACTGGAACGCGAAGGGTACTCGGTCGAGAGCGCCCCAAACCTCGAAGATGGTCTGCTCAAGCTCGCAGAAACCAGCCCCGATCTACTGATCCTAGACGTCATGATGGAAGAACCTGACGACGGTCTGCGCTTCGCCCGCAAGGCCCGCCGCGATGGATTCACATTACCCATCTTGATGCTCACGAGCGTCAACAGAGCAATGGGGCTACAGATCGGCAAGGATGAAGAGATGGTCCCCGTGGATGAGTTCGTTGAGAAGCCGGTTGACCCCGGCACCTTGCTCCAGAAGGTCAGGGAGCTGCTCGAGAAGCGGGGAGAGGCGTGATGGTAGCAGCCGAATTGGAGAAACTACGTGAAGAAGTGGTGGCAATCGCGGAGCTGACGAACTTCAGCCGCGCATCACTCATTCCCATTCTTAGAGACATCAAAGAAAAATACCGCGGCATCGACAGCGAAGCCATGCAGATCATCGCCGACGTCCTCGGCATGCACCCAGTTGAGGTGGACGCGGTCTCCACTTTCTACTCATTCGTTCAGCCTGAGACGCAAGGCCGTTTCGTCTTCCGGTTGTGTCGGACCTACTCGTGTGAATTGACAGGCAAGCAAGAGGTCGCCGAGCAGCTGGAATGCGACCTGGGAATCGGCTTTGGAGAAACGTCGGCCGACGGGCTCTTCTCCCTGGAATGGGCGAACTGCATGGGTATGTGCGACCAAGGCCCGGCGATGCTGGTGAATGAGGAGATATTCACCAAGCTGACCCCTGAAAAAGTCCACGCGATCATAGAAGACTATCGCAGGCGGCCGGAAGGCGACACCGGGGTAGGCGCCGGCGAATACAAGGTGAACATGGACCCAGGCGTCTCGAGCGCCGCAAACGAACTGACCTTCTCCAAAATCCCCCTTGGGGACGGGTTGGCAAAAGCGCTGGCCATGTCGAGAGTCGACATCATCGATATGGTCCGGGACTCAAAGCTCAAGGGACGCGGCGGCGCCGGATTCCCTACCGGCATCAAGTGGAACTTCGCCGCCGCAGAGAAGCGTGGACCGAAGTACATCATGTGCAACGCCGACGAAGGCGAGCCCGGAACCTTCAAAGACCGGCTCATTCTGAGTGAGCATGCCGACCTGGTGATGGAAGGCATGACCATCGGAGCCAGAGCCATCGGCGCCTCGCTGGGACTCATCTACCTGCGCGCCGAGTACGGATATCTGAAGCCCCAACTGAACGACGTGATCCGCAGACGCAAGGAAGCGGGCCTGCTCGGCCAGAATATCGGCGGCATCGAAGGTTTCAACTTCAACATCATGGTGGCAATGGGAGCAGGTGCCTACGTCTGCGGCGAAGAGACCGCCCTCATCGAATCCCTCGAGGGATTCAGGGGTGAACCGCGCAACCGTCCGCCGTTCCCCGTGGTGTCAGGCTTCTTGAACCGGCCGTCGGTGGTCAACAATGTCGAGACCCTTGCCTGGGTGCCCTGCATCCTTTCCAAGGGAGTGGACTGGTTCAAGGGTATCGGCACGGACAACTCCACCGGCCATAAGCTCTTCAGCGTTTCAGGCGACTGTGCGCGGTCGGGCGTATACGAATTCCCGTTCGGCATAACGGTTGCGGAGTTGCTGAAAGAAGTCGGCGGCGAAGACGCGAAGGCTGTGCAGATAGGAGGAGCCTCGGGCCGGTGCGTTCCCAAGAAGGATTTTGAACGCCGCTTGGCTTTTGAGGACATCCCCACTGGAGGTTCGGTCATTGTGATCGGCCCCGACCGGGACATGCTCACCCTGGCGCACAACCTGCTTGACTTCTTCATCGACGAGTCATGCGGCCAATGCAACCCCTGCCGCCTGGGCAACGGCAAGTTGCTCGAAGCGGTGGAAATGCTTCGTGCGGGGACATGCACCCCCGAGTATCTAGAAGAAATCAGAGGACTCGCCAACACCATGCAGGTGGCCTCCAAGTGCGGACTGGGCCAGACCAGTTCGGTGGCGTTCATGTCCATCCTCGAGCATTTCGGAGACGAGACCCATGCCTGACAAATCCGCCCTACCAACCAGGCGCGCCCCGCTCAGCCAGCTCTTCCAGCCCGACCTTGAGCCGGAACCGGTATCGCCGGAGGCGATCGGCGCCACCGTTTCCATCACCATCGACGGCATAGAAGCCAAAGTACCCCTGGGCACGACGATACTGCAGGCCGCCAAGAGGCTCGGCATTCGCATCCCCACCTTGTGTTACCACCCCGACCTCGAGGTGGCAGGCATCTGCAGAATATGCGTGGTGGAGGTGGAGGGGCAGAGGACCCTGCAGGCCGCCTGCGCTTACCCCATCACAAACCCCATCAAGGTCAACACTTACTCCAAGGCGGTGCGAATCGCCCGGCGCCACATCCTAGACCTCTTGCTCTCCGAGCACTGCGGCGACTGCTACTCGTGCAAGCGCAACGGCAATTGTGAGCTGCAATCGCTGGCCGAGGAATATGGCGTGGACTCGTTCCGCTTCGGTCATCTCGAAGTCCCGGTTCCGGTGGACGATTCGAGTTTCTCGGTCGTACGAGATATGAACAAGTGCATCCGGTGCCGTCGCTGCGTACGCACCTGCATCGACATGCAGGAAGTCGGCGTCCTGGAGGCCCTGAAGCGCTCGAACCAAGTCGAGATCGCGACTTTCATGAAAAAGCCCCTCAACGACGTCGTCTGCATCAACTGTGGACAGTGCATCAACCGCTGTCCCACTGCCGCACTCTATGCAAAGAACGCCTCCGATGACGTCTGGAAGGCTCTCGACGATCCCGACAAACATGTGGTCATTCAAACGGCGCCTTCGCCGCGGGCGGCCATGGGCGAGATGTTCGGTCTCGAACCCGGCACCACTGTCACCTACCAGATGAACACCGCCCTCAAACGTATGGGCTTCGACCGGGTCTTCGACACGAACTTCACGGCCGACCTCACCATTATCGAGGAGGGCACCGAGCTCATCATCAGGCTCTACAACGCGCTGGTGAAAGGCGACACAAACGTGGCCCTGCCGCAGTTCACCAGTTGCTCACCAGGATGGGTGAAGTACTGCGAGCACTTCTATCCCGAGTACATCCCCAATCTCTCTAGCGCCAAAAGTCCGCAGCAAATGTTCGGCGCTCTCATCAAGACCATGTATGCCGAGATAGCAGGAATCGACCCGGCCAAGGTCGTAAGCGTGGCCCTCATGCCCTGCACGGCCAAGAAGTTTGAATGCGACCGCCCGGAAATGACCTCCAGCGGATACAAGGACGTCGACTTCGGCATGACTACTCGAGAGTTGGGCCGGATGTTCCGGCAGGCGGGCTTGGACGTGCCAATGATGCCCAAGTCGGACTTCGACAATCCCTTTGGCGGAGCCACCGGTTCCGGCCTTATCTTCGGGGCCACCGGCGGTGTGATGGAATCGGCGTTGAGAACAGTCCTCGAGTTGGTTACCGGCAAGAAGCTGGAGTCCATATATGAGCACGGCGACATCCTGCCGGTGCGCGGCTTCGAAGGTGTCCGCTATGCGGAGTTGACCATCGAAGATGTCGGTCCGGTGCCAGAGATACTCGCGCACCTTATCCCCAGCTGGGATTGGTTGAAGGGAGCGACTCTCAAGGTGGCGGTGGCGCACGGTACCGCGAATGCCCGCAAGGTCATGGAAAATATCAAAGCCGGTGGACACTTCAGCGAATGTCACTTCATCGAGTTCATGGCATGCCCGGGTGGATGTTTGGGCGGAGGCGGCCAACCAATCCCGACCAGCCAGGAGATCCGCGCAGCCCGCGCCAACGCCATCTATGGAGAAGAGAAGACCCTGAGCGTCCGCAAATCGTTTGAAAATCCGGCTGTAACCAGGATCTACGCCGAGTTCCTCACCGACGGTCCATGCGGCCACAGGAGTCACGAGCTCCTGCACACGCACTACACGAACCGGGGAAAACATATCGACTAGCGAGACCGGCGACCGTTTCCGTGCTTCCTGCCCCGGTTCACTCTTGTGAACCGGGGCAGGAAGCCCGTTAGATACTGAGCCACTCCGGTCGAAAGCTGAGCCCCTTCCTCAAGAAGTTCGCCAGCTATCGACAAATCCACAGTCAGCGACTCGTTGTTCCTCCGTCATCTGCCAGGAATCGCTGCAGGCAAAGACCGGCGCCCTTGTCATACGGACGATCGAAGACCTCGGGGTATGTCCGCCTCAGCTCATCAATATCAACCCTTTCCACCTGGGCAAGGAATCCACCGACGGCCATGCCGGCAGCGTTTTTCGAGGTGGTATTGTGCTGAGTGATGGTGTTGATAGCGCCACCGCGGTCGAGCTCTCCGGGAACTATGGGGTCGTAGCGGGCGCCATGATCGATGGAGAGACCACCTTCGCAGATCCTTTCAGTCACGTAGGCACCGGCCAGGACAGAACCTCGCTCGTTGAAGATGCGTACCACGTCTCCAAACTTGATACCCCGGTCAGCCGCATCCTTGGGATTGATCCAGACCGGCTGATAACCGTAGCCATCAGGACCGACAACCTTGCAGGTCTCGATCTCGCGCAACCAGGTGCAATCGTCGTGCTGAGCGTGCACACGCCAGCGACCGTGGTTGGAGATGACAAGCAAGGGATAAACTTTTGACCGGGGGTGAAGAAGACTCTCCTGGTGCGTCTCGCCGAAGGGGATCCAGCGCGGAGCGGGAGGACGTTCCTCGTCGTCCGGGAAGTGCTGGGCAAGGGATTCCGAATAGAATTCAAGCTTGCCGCTGGGAGTGTTGAGAGGGTTATTGTCCGGATCATCGTGGAAGGCACGCATACCCACCGGCGCGTCCTTCCAATCGGAAGCGGTGGGCGCTATGTAATGCCCCTTGGCCTTCCACTCTTCATAGGTAATACGATCCTGGACGCCGGAATTGTCGAAGCCGCGCTTGATCAAATCGGCGATAGTCACTCCATGGGTGTGCTGCTCCAAGAGATTCATCTTCTCCGCGAGGAAGCAACTGATCTCGTAATCGCTCTTGGATTCTCCACGGGCCTCAATAGCTTTGGCGTCATAGAACAGGGCGGAAAACTGACCGCTAAGCACGTCGGCGCTGATGTCGTCGGTCTCGAGCTTAGTGCTCACGGGTAGAACGAGGTCGGCAAACTGGCAGTCGTTCTCCATCCAGGGATGCTCAGCCACAATGCACTCGATGTCTGACCGGCGCAGGCCTTTGATATAGGAGTTGGAATCGTTCCAGCAGGTGATCCAGCAGGGGGTGTCGGTCCAGATCATGCGAACCCTGGAACAGCCCTCCATGGGATAGCTGTACTTGACGAATTGATCCTCCTTCATCATCCGGCACGTCGTCATCCCGTACCAACTAACGGTGCCGTTGTTGAGAGCGTCGTGGACCAGGTCCTTGGGGATGATCGGTTTTGGCACATAGTCCGGGTCGGACCCACTGACTTCGTAACCGGCGGCACCTGGCCTCCAGCCCGTATTGGCCGCCATGACCGCGGGATAGACCTCCGCCCTAGGCTGAGGCGGATTGTGTATGTCGCCGGTCGCATCCCAGGTCATTGCGCCCGTCTTACTGGGTTTTTGGCCCCCAAAGATGCCCCATTCAATCATCTTCACCTGGTGGCGGCCCGGACCTCCCAGGCCCTGCATTCCCAGCAGAATCACTTCCATGCGGGCCGGCTCGTGCGAGTAGGCCCCACGGATGTAGCAGCCGCCGTTGGAGTGGGCGATACTGGTCGCTTTCTTGGCCCACTGCCGAGCCAGCGCCTTAATGGTGCGCGAGGGAATACCGGTTATCTCCGCCGCCCAAGCTGGAGTCTTGGGTACACCGTCCTCTTTGCCGAGAACGTAATCTTCGATCTTGTCGAATCCAACTGAGTGAGTGGCTACATACTCCTTGTCATAGGTCCCCTCGGTGATCCACACATACGCGATGGCGAACTGCAGAGCGGCATCGGTATTGGGACGAATGGGAATCCACTTGTCCGCGTGGACGGCCGCCCCGTAGTTGAGGTCGGGACAGACATAAACCTGCTTGATGCCCAGGTCTTTGAACCAGTAGCACAAGCGACTGGGGAGTTGCCCCACGAAACCCCACGTGGTGGTCTCCGGATCACAACCCCAGAACAACAACATCTCGCTGTGTTCGGCAATGTCGGGGAAGAGGTTGGACTGTGTCATCTGCTCGCCCACCGGCTCACAGCCCCATACGTGCTTCGATCCCCAGTACCAGCCTTCCCAGCTGTCGGCGTTGCGCAGCTGCCAGGTACAGTCCCCCAGCAAATCCAGCAAGGTCTTGCTGCAACCATGGGCGCTATGCACGATTCTGGTTTCTGCATGTCCGTCTGATTGCGAAAGGATGGCCGAGATACCATAGGTATCCACCACGCGCCTGATCTCGCCTACCAAGATCTCCGCCGCTTCATCCCAGGAGATGCGCACATAGCCGCTCTTGCCCCGGTTCTGCGGATTACGCTCCCCCTTAGGATCCCAGTCCACCCGCTTCATTGGGTAGAGAATACGATTGGGAGAGTAGACCCGGTTCTTGTAGGTGAGGGTGAGTGGGGAGATGAGAGACTTTACCGGCGCGTCGAACGACTGGCCCCGGGCCTCCATTCTCCATGGTTTGATCTCTTCCACCGGGGTCTTGGAGTCGTAGTAAAACGGCCGGATGCGGATCACCTTGTCATCTTTGACGTCGATCATGACGGCATTGCAGTCGGTGCCGATACCCATGAAACACAACGTCTTGTTTACGCTTGTCTCTCCAGGCAGATGATCGGTGCTCATATCTTTGCCTCCCCCGCCTCCAAGGGGATGTCCCCCAGATTCACATCCTTGTCGGTACGGATAGAGGCGATCGTCGCTTCGCGGAATCCTTCTGCCTCAACGGTGAGGGAGTACTCGGCTGTCTCCAGACCTTCAACTCGAAAGTCCCCAAAACCATCTGTCTCGACCGTGCGCTTCGTTCCATCGGCCACGTCGGTCACGGTAATGGTCGCCCCTTCGATCACCTCGTCGGCTACCGGATCATAGACTCCGCCCGCAATCCACTTTTTGGGCAGATTCAGGTAGTACACCCGAGGCCGGGTGGGAAGGTCCGGCTTGAGCAGCCCTGCCTTGGCAATGAGCTCCTTGATTTTCGGATCATCGTCATCACCGAAGGTGAGGGCCCCGGTGGGACAAACATCGGAACAGCGAGTCTCAGTCCAGCCCTGGTCCAGGAGATGAGCGCAAAAAGTGCACTTCTGCGTGATGTTCAGGTCGCTGTTGAAGTACATCACGTCCTCGTAGGGACAGGCCTCGATGCAAAGCTTCTCGCCCTTGCATTTCTCCGGATCAATGATGACAATACCGTCCGGCCGCCGGTAGATGGCGTGATTCGGGCAAGCCGGCATACACGGGGCCTCCTCGCAATGCTGGCACATGGCGTGGTGGTAGGTCACCATTACCCTGGGTACCGTCCCTCGCTCTTCGCTGGTCACCATGTGCCAGAAGTGCCCTGTCTCCGGCTGCGGTTTGGCAACCGGGGTCCAATCATTACCGCAGTGCTCATCCTTGCAGGCAATCTGGCAGTTGTAGCAGCCATTACATACAGCGTAGTCGATTAACATAACCTTCATACTCAATTGCTCCTCTCCAGAGCCGCCCCCTCCGCTCCTCTGCTTCTGGGTTTCGTGGACTCGCGCTTGGCTACCAACCGCGAGTCACTGCTGCTCGTCGCCGATCTTGGTGTACTTGGGCGCGATGGAAGTATGCACGAAGAAGATCGGTTTGCCGACTCTCTTGAAGGTCAGAGGGCAATGAATCATTCCCTTGGGAATAAAAACGCTGCAGGGTGAATTGATCTTGTGTATCTCTTGCTCCGGGCCCAAACCAATCTCGATGTCGGCGTCCAGATGCTCCATATCGTCCGGATCGAAAGACAAGAAGTGCAGGTACATGTCGAAATCGTGAACATGGGGAGATTCTTCCATCTCGCACGGCTCGGCTACCTTGAGGAAGAAGTAGGTAATATTGGATTTGTAATCCTCGTCCCCGTAGAAGTCGAACGAATCCCACTTGTCCCGTCGCATGGACTTCTTGATCACGTACTGACCATATTTGGTTGTTTCGTCCATTGCAGGCCTCCTGCCATTTCTCGTGTTGAGACAGCGCGGTCAGCGCTCAAACATTTTCAATTGGCACGCGCCAACGAGTCCAATGACGCGCGTCGCATTCTCACTCCGAGTCGCACCTCCTCCTACACATTCATCGCCGTCCTTAGCCCCGTGCCTACCGCATCGGCAATAAGTCCGGGCTGAGCACAGTCACCCACGGCATAGACCTCGGGTA
>CAZOJR010000032.1:9773-12260 GCA_964580165.1 uncultured Gaiellales bacterium | reverse complement strand
CGCTGCCCGTCATGTGGAGCATGTGACCGGGCCTGCCCGGTGGAGATCCCGCTTTCCCTGCTACACCGCAAGATGAACAAGGAGATCTACGACATGTTCGGATTCGAGCCCGGCGTGAAGCTGGACGCGAAGCCGGTATTCCAGGTGTTCGATCTTAACGACCAATTCGGCGACTGAGAGGAGGGACGATGGCGATCAAGTTCTTGAAATCGGATCAGCTGCCGGCCTTCCTGGGCCATCTCGCAGAGAAGGCGCGTGTAGTGGCTCCGGTCAAGACCGACGGTGTGGTGCAATTCCAGCCTTGGACGGTGGGTACCGACGTCGAACTCGACGTACTGCTGGCTAAGCAGTCGCCCAAGGAGTGCGCGTTCCCGCAGACCGAGACCTACCTCAAGTTTGACTACAAGATGGAACCGATCCCGGAAGGGGCCGAGGGCGAAGCGGCTATTCCCCATGAAACGGTAGCGGTTGATGTCTTGAATGAGGCTTCGGCTCAGGTGATTTTCGGGCTGCGTCCCTGCGATGCCCGCGGCTTCATGCAGATGGATCAGGTATTTGGCGGCTATGGTGGCTTCTACTTCGATCCGCTATACAACGCGCGGCGGGCGGCTACCACGCTTCTCGCGGTTACCTGCCGTGATCCGCGTTCTACCTGTTTTTGTGCGGCTATCGGCGGTGGCCCGGCGGCGACCGAAGGCGTTGATGCGCTCTTCACTCAGATAGATGGCGGTTTCGCCGCCGAGGTCTTCACCGAGAAGGGTGAGGCGGCTCTGACCGGGTTCGATGGCCTGACCGATGCGACCGAGGCGCAGACCGCCGCGGCGGCCGAGACAAAGACGCAGGCAACCGGCAAGGTCGATGTGCCTTTCGCGCTAGAAGGTATACGCGACCATCTGCACGACAACATAGAAGACCCTCGCTGGCACGACCTGTGCATGCGTTGTATCTCGTGCGGCACCTGCACCTATGTGTGCCCGAGTTGCTACTGCTTCTCCATTAACGACGAACTGGTGGAGTCTAGGGGTGAGCGCTACCGGGTGTGGGACAACTGTTTCAACCCCCTCTACACGGAGGAGACCTCGGGCCACAACCCGCGGGCGCAGAAGTCCAACCGGTTCCGCAACCGCTTCAGCCATAAGTTCTGGTACTACCCCGACAAATACGACAGCCTGCTCTGTTCGGGCTGTGGCCGCTGCATTATGCACTGCCCGACCCGCATCGATATCCGCGAGGTGCTGCGGGTGATGGGGTCGGCGCCCGCAGGCGCTCCCACTGGGGCCGAAGGGAAGGAGGCGTAGATGGCTGACAATGGCAAGACCCGCCTCACCTTCGACGATGTGACTGCCGGAGCCAGCACTGCCCGCGCGGGCAAGCTGGCAGGCAATCCCTATCTCCCCGAGGTTGCGACGGTCGTCGACATTATCAACGAGACACCAACCATCAAGACCTTCCGCATGCGCTTCGATGATCCGGCGGTGCAGGAGGGCTTCTCCTTTATGCCTGGTCAGGTGGGCCAACTCGGCGTTTTCGGCGTAGGCGAGTCGACCTTCGCCATCAGCTCCAAGCCCAGTGAGAAGGAGTTCATCCAGTTCTCGGTCATGAAGGCTGGCGAGGTCACCAAAGCTCTCCACAACCTCTCCATCGGCGACAAAGTGGGTGTTCGTGCCCCCATGGGCTGCGGCTTCCCGGTTGAGGACTGGAAGGGCAAGAAGATCCTCTACGTGCTGGGCGGCATCGGCTCCGCGGCGCTCAAGGCCACCATTGAGTACACCTTGGAGCATCGTTCCGACTACGCCGGGATCACCATTCTCTACGGTGCCACACACCCCACCAACTTCACCTACTGGTACGACGTACAGGAGTGGCAGAAGCGCGACGACATCGAACTGGTGCTCACCATCGACCGCGAGTGCGACGGCTGGCAGTGCGACGTAGGCATGGTGCCCACGGTCCTGGAGCGTATGGCTCCCAGTCCCGAGAACACCATCGCCATCACCTGCGGTCCGCCCATCATGATCAAGTTCGCCCTCATCAGCTTCGAGAAGCTGGGTTTCACCCCCGAGCAGACCTACACCACGCTCGAGAAGCGCATGAAGTGCGGCATCGGCATCTGCGGCAGATGCAACGTGGGCCCTAAGTATGTGTGCGTGGACGGGCCGGTGTTCTCGCTGGCGGAACTGAAGGAACTGCCGGACGAGTTGTAGGGGCGGCACTGGCAACCGCTGTGGGCCGCCGGCGACATAGACCCGCTCTCGAGGCGGGAGCCTAGGCGCCGACGTAGACCGCGTCGGGGCTCGGGGCAAGAATGATCGATTCCTTTGGGGGCGCCGAAAGGCGCCCTTCTTTCATGCCTTCATACTAGTCCGGCAGACCGGCGATCACATCGCGAGGGGTATGCGTTCCCAGCTCCGCCTCGGACACAATCATCTGGGTCACGTGCGTATCTGCGCTGTTGACAGGGGGGGGGCGGTCCATCGTAGAGTGTAT
>CAZOJR010000032.1:7355-9763 GCA_964580165.1 uncultured Gaiellales bacterium | reverse complement strand
CCTGGTTAGGGAAAGTAGCCGGGTTGTGCAGAATTGCGTCCGAGGTGACAAGCTGAGCGCGCGGAAAGCGATAGGTGATCTTCGCCGGGGAGGATGCACATGAGGATCGCTAGGAGGATGCTCATTGTCGGCATGCTTGTTGCAGCGCTCTGTATGAGCATTGCGCCAGCCGGGCCTGCAAATGCGTATGTTTTGGGTGTTGGTCACTTCGATCCACCCACAGGATATTGGGCAACCAGCATAAGGTTCTCTAGCTCATGGGTAACACCAGCGATAAGCGCTAGCAATGCATGGACTAACGTATCCAGTTGCGACTTCCAGTGGATCCGTAACCAAACAATGGGGCAGCTGTTTGGGAATATTGTTGACGCTTATAATTGGGGTAGTGCGCAGCTTGGTCTAACTAGCTACGAGTATGATGGGACAACAATCAGAAAAGTGAAGATCAGACTGAATACGCATTACACGTGGGCCATAGACGGAAGGGCTAGCGCATACGATGTGCAAAACGCACTAACGCATGAGTTCGGGCACGCTCTGCCCCTTGGCCACTCGTCCTACAGCGCTGCCACTATGTACGCATATGCCTCTTTGGGCGAGACCATCAAGCGGTCACTCCATTCTGACGACATCGCCGGCATCCGGGCGATCTATTGATCGGGGGCAGACATGATAATGAGGAGTGTGTTGCTCACGATTCTAGCTTTCGGGGCCATCGCTGCTGGTGGGTGTGCAGGCTCAGCGACCGACGCTCTCTCGATTTCTCCTGATCTACAAGGGACGACGGTCGTCATGAGTGCAAGTTGGCCCACGGACGTCCTGGACATAAAGGCATTGGGTCGCAGTGCCACCCGAGTGGTTTCCGGTGTCGTGAAGTCGGTGGACCCACCACGGATGGCAACCCTTACTGAGGGACCCGAGGCTGGTGTCACGGTGGTCTACTCAGACGCGATCGTCCAGACGGATCGGTCACTCAAGGGCCAGGCTGCCAAGAAGGCTGAGCTGATATCAGTCCGACTTCTTGGTGGGACTGTCGATGGCTACACATTCGTATATGAGGACGAGGCGAAGCTGGCCGAAGGAGATCGGGTTGTAGTCTTTTTGACCGACAGCCCTGATCCACTCTATCCACGAGACGAGGGTTTCCAGTATGCAGCGCTCTGGGGCATGCATGGCGCATTCCGTATACAGAACGACATTGGAATTCGTAGTGCTGATATCCCCGCCGATCAGCGCAGCATCCCCTTGACTGAGATCGAGGCGAGCGTCCGGTGATACCCGGCTGCGGGCCCAATAGTCCGGCAGACCGGCGATCACATCGCGAGGGGTGTGCGTTCCCAGTTCCGCCTCGGACACAATCATCTGGACCACTTCTGCGAGCGTAGCCTCGCCACGGGAGACATCACCGCCATCACGAATCTCTACTAGCCGGTAGCCGTCAACAGGCTGAGGGGGCACACCATGATGAAAAACGAGAACCCAACAGCATGGCGCTCTGGTTGGATACGCATGCTAGCCGGGGTTCTGTTGCTTACGGCGGTGTTGCATGCTAGCTGCGCGGAACAATTGTCATCGACATCCGAAACCACGGTCATTCCTCAGGCAGTCTCCTTCCACGCCGAGGCCTCCTGGGACCCGAGTTATTTGACTATTGAGCGTGAATTACAGGAGTCAGACTTGGTTGTCGTAGGCAGAGTGGCCAAGATTGATGCCGGTAGGTGGAACAGCCCGGACGGTAACTATTGGCAGCCACCCGAGGAACAAACGCTTCCTGTTGTCTACACCACGTTCTACGTGGATTCAACAGATTTCTTGAAAGGGGAACCAAAGTGGGGCAACCCCGTTGCTTTCCGGTTGACCGGAGGGACAGTGGGTGCCAACCACGAGGTAAGCGCTGGCCCTTCTGATGTTGACCTCACCGTAGGTGAGACAGTCATAGTGTTCGGTAATATCGAGGACCGCTACGGCCCTGGAGGAGCGTATAAGCCTGAAAAGGCGTATTGGGTTACGATGGAGGAGAACTCAATCTGGGTGTTGCGTGGCGACCAATTTGTCAACCAAGGGCACACAAAGGACCCCGCTGAAAGATCGCTTGCACTTGGTGATTTTAAGTTAGCAATCCAGCAGTATTTGGTTGGGCAATAACCAGCTCCATATTACTATGCGGCGAATTCTACCGATTACTTCCTATATCCCGAGCACGAGCAGGATTGGGAAAAGTACTACATCTACTTCTACAATAACGTGGCTACCGCAGTGCGATGCAGCAACCATCACACGTTTCTGACCATACACTGGGCACGGCTCGAGATGGATGGACTTGTTGAGGGGCTCACTCATCTCAAGCTAAGCGTCGAGGGGGAGGGAGGCCGAACTGGCTCCCACGCGTTCATCTATGACGAGTACGA
>CAZOJR010000032.1:0-7345 GCA_964580165.1 uncultured Gaiellales bacterium | reverse complement strand
GATCCGACTCTCCAGGATGGTGTCCGCATAAAGTACGATGGCTACATTACCAAGAGAGGTGGCAGGCTCGACGTCGGGAACGGTTTGATGCTGCCATGGAGGATATTTTCGAATGATCCCAATGCATACGGAGTGACATCGTTCACTCTATCTCCCGCCACCTACTATGACGGTGACCTATTCATAGACGGCCACAATGAGTACGCCGATGGAATGCTGGCGCCATGGCAACGAGTGGATTGGGACTCGCCTCCGGGGGGCCCTATTGCCCGTGGACGCTCTAGCTGACCCAGCGTGATTCCCCGGTAACGGTTTCGGGACTGTGATGGACTACAATGAAGACAACCGCTTGGAGGCTCAGGAATGGCCGGTCGAGCAGTACGACTGTTGCGAGTGGCGGCTCGTACGATTGCGATCCTCGGGTTGATCGCTGCCTATTCGGCGATAGTGATAGCTACGCTTGAGCTTGCGAGGATGCCCGATGGCCTGTTGATGGCTGCATTGGGTCTGGCCGCCACGGGTGGTGCCCTGCTCCTGGCCGGGCTTCTCCTGTTCGCACGGAGAAAGAAGCACCTCCGATTCGAGGCCACGGCCGGCTTTCTTCTCCTACCGTCCGGTCTTATCGCCTCGCTGCTCGCAGCTGGTGATGAGGCGGGTCTCCAGGTGCGCTGGCTTCCATTCGCCGTCATCTTGATCGGATGCGGAATCGCGCTTGTTCTGCAGGCGGGGAGACTCGAGTGGAAATCTCGGGAATGGAGAAACAGCAATCGGGAAGAACTGATGTGAATCGCTCGATGAGGGTCGTCTGTGTGACAAGAGGATGTACAGGCTACCCCAGCGCTAGTGGCGAAGCGAGCGGCGTGGCACTCACTGGGGCCGAGCGAGACCGGAATACTCCCGGGCACTGCCTACGCGCTTACGCCATCCCTGCAGAGTACAACCGCACTACGCAACAGCATAGCCTACAACTGGAGCTACTACGCGCGGGGGCACTACGAGAATAACTGTCTTGCCTATGGCTACGCGGTGTTTCCCCCAACGCGGGCGGTCCACTGCGTACGACGAGAGTGTACGCTTTTGGTTCGACATCGAGCGTCGGCCATTTTGCGAAGAACAGGAACTACACGACCGTACTGTGCAACGACCTCACTCGTGCCAAATGGGGCCACTATGAGATCTTCAACCACAGCAATGCCGACACCCGTACAAACCGCTGCCCGATGGATACGGACCGCTGGTCCGTGGGCATGTCAACGGTATCCACAGAGAGGGGTAGCCATGAGGAGCGTCAAGGCCATCATCCTGATAGCGGCAGCAGTTGCCATAGCAGCGGTGGCCATTGTTGGTTTTGCCCTGTCCGGTAAATCGATAGCAGCGGATATTGACGGTCGCCTTGCGAGCATTATGAAGGACTTAGACAAGAGTGCCAGTGCGAGTATGGCCAGTTCTAATCCCTACGATTACGTAGTGGACAACGCTAACTTTGAAGCCATAGTCGCCTTGGGCCTTGACGCGTTGCCTATCCTGGAACAAGGCTTACACGCCACGGACGCCGACGATCTGCGTGAATACATCATGTGCATAGCGATAGAAGAGATCGCCAGATGTGACCTGAAACAGTTCGAGGAATTCGCGTGGGGCAGATAATAGACGGCGGACAGGGCCTGCGGGCTCAAGCCGATCAGATAGCGGAACTCGGTGCGCCGGCACTGCCCTATGTAGTTGAGCGTGCCGAGGCGGTTGACAGAGGCAACGGTCATGCGATTGTCGCTGCACTAGAAAAGAGTCTGGTTGAAGCGAAGCCAGCCACGACGGTTCGTGGGTTCGCCGAGAAGAATGCTGATTCGATCCAGAAGTTGAAGTCATATGTGGAAGGCCACTACGTGCCGTGATTGTGTGAAACGGATAGGGGCGGCGCTCGCAGCATATCCGATTGGTCGGGCATCCCATTTGGACGCCCATGGAAGACGGAGCGAGAATCGAGTGGGATGGTTACCTCAGCCCTGGGGCAAGACTCAATCAGAATGGCCTCGGGGGATGGAGAATCTTCTCGATCCATGCCCGCCGGTTTCGTAATGCCACCCAGTGGCCGGCTGCTAGCTCGTGCCCAGGTTTCCCGGAGATCGTTACCCGACCGGGCTTGGTCGGATGCTCGTATTGGCGATGGCATCCGGATTGTGCGACCTGTAAGACCACCCGTCTTTGAGAAGCAGTCTGATCGCGTCTCTTACCTTCATGAGAAGGATGTCCTGCTACCTCATCTCCGTACCCATATCCCACCCTGGTTATAGCAGCTGTGCTGTTGCAGTATCATCCACGTAATCTCATCGACAACAGGAGCGTCGCATGGCCTCGAAGTTTCCTCATCTTTTCAGCCCGCTCAAGGTCGGTCCCCTGACCCTTAAGAACCGCATCGAAGCCGCACCGGTCTCGCAGGCCGAGTTATCTCCAAATGGATATCTGACCAGGGAAAACATCGCTTATTACAGACTCAAAGCTAAGGGCGGCGCCGCGGTTGTAACGGTCGGCGAGAGCATTGTCCATACACCTACGGGCAAGTCCCACGCCAGGCAGATTCCTCTTGATGACAAAGGTGTTATCCCTTCGTTGGCGGAGACGGCGGATGCTATCCACCAGTATGGGGCGCTGGCGTCAATCGAGCTTGCGCACGGAGGGATGGAGTGTGATCCGGTGTTTCTTGGCGGCCGGAATCCGATTGGGCCATCCGCGCGGATGGTAGACATTGGTTCTGGCACGGTCGGGACTCGCACCGTTGAGGTCGAAGAGATGTCGGAAGCGCTTATGGAGGAGATAGCGGACGCTTACGGCGAAGCGGCCGTCACCGTGAAGCTCGCTGGCTTCGATATGTGCATGATCCATGCCGCGCACGGTTGGCTGCTGTCCCAGTTTCTCTCACCGCTCGTGAACAAGCGCACCGACCGGTACGGGGGAAGCATCGAGAACCGTGCCCGGTTCCCCATGATGTGCATCGACCGGGTAAGGGAAAGGGTCGGGAACGATTTTGCCATTGAGTTGCGAATCGGCGGATCTGAGTTGGTTGAGGGAGGGTATACGATCGAGGATGCTGTCGCCTTCGCAAAAATGGCGGAGGCCAAGGTCGATCTACTGCATGTGTCGGCTGGAGCGCATTATCTCATCGACACCCTGACCACCACGCACCCCTCCATGTTTCTTGAGCATGGCTGCAATGTGTATCTAGCCGAGGCTGTGAAGAAGGCCGTGGGCATACCGGTCGCGACTGTGGGTGGTCTTTCAGATCCTGCGCAGATGGAAGAGATCATCGCGACGGGCCAAGCAGACGTCATAGCTGTGGCGCGCGGTCTTCTTGCCGACCCTGAGATCCCGAAGAAAGCGCAGTATGACAGGGATCACGAGATTGTGCATTGTCTACGTTGCTTTGAGTGTATGAGCAGCGTATTCACCACCGGCACGATGAAGTGCGCGATCAACCCTATCGTCGGCAGGGAGTTTGAATCAAGTTTTGCTGTTCCACCAACCGAGCCAAAGAAAGTGCTTGTCGTTGGCGGTGGCCCGGCGGGTATGAAGGCGGCCATTACGGCAGCTGGGCGTGGCCACGACGTGATGCTGTGCGAAAAGAGCGATTCGTTGGGAGGAGCGCTCAGATACGCTCAAGGAGTGTCTTTCAAAAAGGATCTCGACCAGTTCATGTGGCAACTTATCCGCAAGGTTATGACGACGCCGGTCGGGTTGATCCTAAATACTGAAATCACGCCACAACTGATAGAGACGGGGCAACCCGATGTAGTAATAGTCGCCGTGGGAGCTGAACCGGTGGTGCCCAATATCCCCGGAATGAACAAGCAATCGGTGATCATGGCTGCGGGCGTATATGACTCTGATGCGAAGATTGGTGACAGAGTGGTGGTCGTGGGCGGAGGGCTTGTGGGTTGTGAGACGGGACTTCACCTAGCGCAACAAGGGAAAGATGTCACGATAGTCGAGATGCTCGATGACGTTGCCTCTGACTCCAACGCTATGTACCGCAAAGCGTTGATGCTCGAACTCCAAAAATCAGTGATGATGCTGACCGGCCTGACGTGTCACGAGATAGCCGATGAAGGTGTGATTGCTCTCAATAAGAATGGAGAGCGAATTACCGTGCAAGGCGACACGGTTGTCATCGCGGTGGGGTATCGACCCCGGACCGATGTCGCGGACACTCTCTATGGTACGGCGCCCGAGGTCATGGTGATTGGTGATTGTGTACGGCCGGGGAAGGTGCTGCATGCCATCCGCACCGGCTACGATGCCGCCATGGCTATCTGAGAGATAAAGAGACAGTAACTGGCCCGCGCCGTCCGGCCCAAGTAAACGACCGGACGGCGCGGTAGTTGGAACCTTGCGGCAGATCTGCCGCAAGGTGTTTTAAGCCGACTCAGACTTTTGAGGTCTTGAGCTCATCGCTCTTCGCCTCAGGAGATGTCTGATACTTCTCTCGAGCCGATGCCTTGTGGCGGCGCGCAAGCACCATGTAGACGCCTACGATGACGAGGCCGGCTACACTGGTAAGAGCGGCAATGATGAATGCCCACGCATAGCTGCCGTTGTTAGCCTCGGTAACGGCTGCTGCCAGCCGGGGGCCCGCATAAGCCGCAACGGCCACTGTAAGGAACATGATCCCGAAGTTGATGCCCAGATGCTTGTTACCAAAGGCATCGGCCGTGACCGGTCCCATCAAAGCCAGGAATCCGCCGTAGCACAAGCCGACCGTGCAGATGCCGAGGACCACAGGGGCATATGTATCGGTCTGCCACATCACAACCAGTGCCAACGCCGCGACTATGAGCATGATGACAAAGACGGGATAACGCCCCACCCTATCCGAGAGCACGCCCCAGCCTATCTTTCCAACTACCATGCCGACGGCCAGATAGCTCACCACAGCCCCCGCCGCCTCAGGTGATATCCCCAGAACGTCTTGAGCGATAGGAGAAGCATGACCTATCACCATCAGCCCAGACGTAGTACCTATCGTGAAGAGAACAAACAGCACCCAGAAAGCAGGGGTCTTCATCATGTCTTTCCAGTCTTTGTCTGCTGCAGTCCTGGGGCGTGCCTGTGAGGTTTTTACCACCGCCGGAGCCCAGCCCGCGGGGGCGTAATTGTAGGGAGCGGTCGTTACGAGACGGGAGCAGATAGCGACGGCCACGAAGAAGATGCCGCCCAGGATTCTGAGGGCCCACATGAGACCGACGTCATCGATGAGGGCCACCGTCACCGGTGCCCATGCAACTGATCCGAGCCCATAGCCGGCGCTAAGCAACCCCGATGCGAGACCACGCCTGTCTGGGAAGAAACGCATCACGTTGCTCATGGTGGCCCCGGGATAGACGATGCCCAAGCCAACACCCGACAAGACGGCCAACCCATACAGCATGCCGAGGGAGTTGGTAAAACCAAGAGAAGCTATCCCACCGCCAAACACAAAAGCACCTAACAGGAGAAGCGTACGTGGCTGGATATACTCGAGTGCCTTGCCTGCAAATATGGACGTGCTGGCGGCTGCCATGATCAGAACCGTGAACGACAGAGATACGTCCGAAGCCGTCCAGTCGAACATAGCAATCATGGGTTTCAAGAGAACGCTCCATGCGTAGCCGAAGCCAGCGCAGAGACTTGCAATGAGGCAGACCGCCAGCGTTACCCATCGCTGGGCGTCATAGTTTGCAGGCTTCACAGCGATAACCTTTCTGCCGGCGCGGTAGCGCCGGTCCATCAACTCTCTAGTTTGACGCCTCCCCCGGCGGATGCCGGGGGAGGCGGATCATGGTGCTACAGACTGTTGCCGATGCGCCATCCGGCTTTGGTGGAATCGGGGATGACGGCTGGGCTGTCGCAGTCGCCGATGGTATAGATCTCGGCCACTTTGCCCTTCGCCTTCTCGGCCAGACCTTTGTTGGGCGAGAAGGGCAGCACCGGAACGATGGTGTTGGCCTGAAGGAGCCGGGTCTTGCCCTCTTTGGTCTTGATCGTGAGCCCTTCTTTGGTGATCTTTACGAGCTGCACGTTGGTCAGTCGCTCGATTCCCCTCTTGTCGAACCAGTAGAAGAGACGGGTCTTCCGCTCGGGAACAAGCCACTCGCCCATGGTGTCGCCGGTTTCCACTATGGTTACGTCACGGCCCCGCTTGATCAGGAATTCACTCAACTGGCATCCCTGAATGGCACCACCGATGACCACTACTTTCTTACCTACCGGCATCCAGATCTTGGTCAGCTTGCGGAGCAACTGGGGACCGAAAATCCAGATGAAGAACTTCAGGAGGTTGTATAGGTCGGCGGTCTTAACGACGTTCTTACCCTCATATCCAGGAACTTTCGGCGCGGTAGGTACACCGCCAGCGGCCACGACCAGCACGTCGGGCTTCTCCGCGGCCAGAGCGGCATCGTCGAACTGCTTGTGCAGCTTTACCTTGACGCCGGTCTTCTTGACCTGGGTGCGGAAGAAATTGAGGAACTTCGGGAGCTCCTCGATATCAAAACCTTTCACCATAGAAGCGAGGGCTACAGCACCGCCCAGATATCTGCCTTGTTCGTACAAGGTCACGTTATGGCCGCGCGCGGCCGCTACGCGGGCTACCTGCATGCCGGAAGGACCGGCGCCTACCACAACCACCTTTTTCTTCTTTTTTGCTGGGGGTTCCATCTCATACGATTCGGTGCCAAAGCAGGCGTTGATCCGGCAATACCGTACCGCGTTGTAGTTGGTATTGCAGGTGCTGCAATGGGTGCAGGGCTGGATATCTTCTAACCGGCCCTCGCGGACCTTGTTGGCCCAATTGTTGTCGGCGAAGAAGCGGCGGTTGATGCCGATCAGGTCGGCTTTGCCTGTGCGAACGATCTCGTCACCGGTATCGGCGTCGATGAGACCCACGGTCATGACCGGTATGTTGACCACGGACTTGATGATGGGCGCCAGCGGCACCTGAGCCAGCGCGCCGTGATGACTCCAATCCAGTTCCTTGGGGAATTCGCTGAGCGGGATGTGGGGCTCCGGGTAGAACATATTCTCCTGATTGTAAGAACCCTGGTGCATACCGGCCCAGTGGGAACGTACGTGCAGCGAGTCTACGCCGATCGACTCGTAGATCTTCGCTATTTGCTTGGCTTCTTCAATGGTCAGAGCCTCGTTGCCGGGCAGTCCGACCTCAATGGCATTCATGAGAAGCTGCACTGGGAAATCCTGGCCACAGCGCTTCTTGATCTCCTTGATGACGTCTACGATGAAGCGTGTGCGGTTCTCCATGCTCTGGGGCCCGTATTTGTCGTCTCGCTTGTTCCAAAAACGGGACAGGAAGCTGTGG
>CAZOJR010000031.1:0-12320 GCA_964580165.1 uncultured Gaiellales bacterium | reverse complement strand
GAGCCTCAGGCAGCTGTCTGAGTTGGGGAAGATCCTCACCACCCGGGTCCGGCGTTTGATCTCCTCGTTTAAGCGCTCCAGCATGTTGGTGCTCTTGAGGTGCTTGTGGTGGCCGATCGGCAGCCGGTAGAAGGTAAGGGTCTCCTCGATGTTGGCCTCCACCCAGTCACACAGCTTGGGATAGACGGTCTGCCAGCGGGAAAGCCAGGCGGCAAGATCCTTCTGAGCTTCTGAGAGGTTGCGCCGGTCATAGAGCCAGCGGAGCTCCTGCAGGCAGTCGTCGTTGGCCTTTCTGGGCATGTGGTCGAGAGCGTTACGCAGGAAGTGCACATAGCATCTTTGCCAGGCCGCCTCAGGCAGGATCTCCATGATGCTCCGCCTTAGTCCCTGGTGGTCGTCGGAGACCACGAACTCCACGCCACTAAGACCGCGCTCCTTCAGAGCCACCAGGAAGTCCCGCCAGCTGGTCTGGCTCTCCCGGCCGGCCAGATCGACGCCCAGGATCTGCCGGTATCCGTCGGTGTTGATGCCGATGGCGATGAACACCGCTTGAGAGCGGATGACGCCGCCTTCACGCACCCGCTCGTATCTCGCATCCAGGATGAGATAGGGATAGGGCTCGTCCAAGTGCCGGTGGGCAAACTGAGAGAGGCTCTCGCCCAAGCCCTTGTTGATGGCACTTATGGCCGAAGCGGAGAAGCTGTGGCCGCAGAGTTCCTCGGTGATGGCTTTGACCTTGCGGGTGGAGACGCCTTGGACATACATTTCGGCAAGAGCCGAGACCAGGGCCTTCTCAGAGCGCTGGTATCTCTCGAAGAGCTCGGTGGAGAAGCGGCCGTCGCGGTCCCGGGGGACGCGCAGTTCCAGCTTGCCCACTCTAGTGATAAGCGTGCGGGGATAGTGGCCGGCCCGATATCCGAGGCGGGCCTCGGTCCGTTCACCTGGTTCGGCGCCGAGAGCGTCAGTCATCTCCGCTTCCAGGATCTCCTGCATCACTTCGCGCACCAGGTGGCGAACGAAGTCCTGATCTTCGGCGACGAGGGCTTTCAGACTGGCGTGCGCTGCTCTACTCTTCTCTTGGGTCATGGTGTGCTCCCTTTCGAGGGGTGATGTGGCCATCACGTGCATACCATGACCTCTTCTTCAGTCCTTCCTTTAGAGAGCTTTTGCACACAAGTCAGCACACTACCGAATTGTCCGGGGTTTCCCCGGCAATTGGTGGTGGTAGATGCCAGGACTTTTCTGCCTCTGAGCACGCATGATGAGCCGTCCCTTCCCTCGAGGTCGCGGTAGATACTACGCTCTCGGCAGGTCTTCGGACTTGTAGGCGGGTCCACCTATGAGGTGGAGATTTCTACCGGCCGTCGCTTCCCAGCTTTCTTCAGCCAGTGCTCATTGACGGCATTCGTTCCTACTCACCGCTGCGGGGCAGTTCCGGACTTGTACCGGATTCCCTCTTGGTCTTGCCTTCCGAGGAAAGCAAAACGCACCGACAGCGGTCGTATTCTAGAAGGGATCCTGGGGGGCGTCAACGTTCGAGCGGCTTGTGTCAAGAGACGGCTACTCTGGTCGGGAGTGCTGGCGCCGGTTATTCCAGCCGAATATAGATGGTCTTTTTTTGCGTGTAGTGGTCGAGGGTCATTTTGTGCACCTCGCGGCCGTACCCAGACTTCTTGCGGCCACCGAAAGGAGATCCCGAAGGGGACTCAAGGAAAGTGTTCACCCACATGGTGCCGGTCTCAACCACTCGGGCCACACGCAGCGCTCGGTTAATATCTGTCGTCCAAACACCGCCGCCAAGACCGTAACTGCTCTCATTGGCGAGGCGGATGGCTTCTGCCTCGTCTCTAAAGGGTATGAAACAGGCTACTGGGCCGAATATCTCTTCTTGGGCTACCCGCATCGTGTTGCTGACGTCGGCAAGAATGGTTGGCCTCATGAAGGCGCCTCTATTCAGCTCCCCATCTGTTGTAGGGTAACCGCCGCAGACCAGCCGCGCTCCCTCCGCCTTGCCGATCTCCACGTATTCAAGCACCTTCTCTAATTGGGTCATATCCACAAGCGGCCCCATCTCGACATCTTCCTCCCAAGGCATGCCCACTCGCATGTCTTCGAAGGCAGCGGCGCACTCATTGAGGAACTCCTCGTATATGCTGTCTTGGACAAAGACTCGCGAACCGGCACAGCAGACCTGGCCAGCATTGGCAAGGATGGCCATCCGCGTCCCCGCAATGGCCTTGCTCTGGTCGCAGTCGGAAAAAACAATATTGGCCGATTTGCCTCCCAACTCCAGAGTCGCAGGAATGAGCTTCCGGGCGGCGGCCGTAGCCACCGAATACCCTACCGCTGTTGACCCGGTGAAGGTCAACTTGTCGATACCTGGATGCTCAAGTAGGTGGGCGCCTGTCGTTGCGCCTGCGCCGGTAATGACATTGGCCACTCCGGCTGGCAAGACCCTGTCAAGGAGTTTGGCCAGCTCGAGCAGGCTGAGGGGAGCAAGGCTCGACGGCTTCATGACAAGGGTGTCACCGGCCGCCAAAGCCGGGGCAATCTTCCAGGCAGACACCATTAGCGGAGCATTCCAGGGGACAATCTGACCGATGACGCCGATTGGCTCGGAGAGAACAATGCGCAGGGTCTGGCTGTCAAGCATTGTTGCTTCGCCTTCATTTGTCCTCACCACCGATGCGAAATACCGGTAATGGTCGGCAGCGCTGCTCACCATGGATTTTGATTCACGAACGGTCCTGCCCATATCCAGACTCTCAACGAGAGCGAGCCTCTCAAGGTTGTCATCGATAAGGCTGGCAATCTCATTGAGCATTGCGGCTCTCTTGAGCGGATCGATGCTTTTCCACGAGGGAAGCGCAGCCCGCGCAGCTTGTACCGCAGCGTTAACATCGTCCACGCCAGCTTCGGCACATGCGCAGATAGGCTCTCCATCGGCGGGACAGACTGTGTTGAATGTTGCGCTATCCCCAGAGTCCACCCAAGCGCCGTTGATATACAAGCCGTAGCGAGAATCGACAATATCTATCGGTTTCATTGCCGTCCTTTCTCAACTACTTCCGTGATCTGAGGATGGAGGTACTGTTTGTGCAGCGACGAGTGCCGCAGACGATCGCTTGGAGCAGCATAGCAGACCGGCTGAACGGCTCGGCTTGTCGCGCCACAAGCCTTCGATCCGGTGCGGACACCGGATCGAAGGCCGCACCGGATCGAGGCCGCACGCGCTCACTGCCTCGCTCTTATTCCGCTCCTCACTGCTGCTGCTTGACGTGCGGGGTACGGTCAGTTCGCGCTGAGCCAGCAAGATTCTAGGTTGCAGAGTCCGAGGGGACTGTAAATCAGACCATGTATCCGATCCGATCCCACGTACTGATGGTTGTAGGCGACAACCGGAACGGCCGGCGCATCCTCTCCTACCATTTGAACAATGTCGCGGTAAGCGGCTATCCGATCAGCGCTTGTGGTGATCTTGCGTGCATCGATGATAGCCGCATCCACGGCCTGATTTGTGTAGTGGCCAGCGTTGTTACCGCTTTCGCTGTAGAACAAGGGATGCAGGAAGCTATCGATTATCGGATAATCCGCCGTCCAGGAGCATCGGGCGATTTGGAAGTTCCCAGTGGACAGATTTTCCAGGTACTGGGCTGCCTCGATGCTTTCGATCCTGCTCTGTACGCCGATGGACGCTAGGTCAGCTTGAAAGAGTTCCATCACCTGTTCGTGGCCGCCACCTGAGTTGGTCAGCAGGGTCAGTTCGGGAAGACCATCGCCGTCCGGATAGCCAGCCGCAGCCAGGAGTTCACTTGCCTGCGCTCGGTCGAAGTGGCTGTATGGCCACGCTCCCTCTTCATACCCCAGTACTCCGGGAGGGATGATGCTGGATGCAGATTGGCGAAGGCCTCCGAAGATGACCTCGGCAACAGTATCGCGATTGATGGCTAGACTGATGGCTCTACGCAGATCGGCGTTCTCAAGAATTGGGTCTTCGGTGTTGAAGACGAAGAAGTACGTGGACAATTCGGGTCCGAGAACAGCCTGCTGTCCGGGGCTGACCTCCAGACCGTCCGGACTCTTTCCGTATTGGTCGATGACCGCTTCCACCTCACTGCTGGGAATAGCACTGAAATCGACGGTGCCTGCCCTAAATTCCAAGAACGCCGCTTCGGGATCCGGGAAGATGTTGAAATCGACCCCATCCACATATGGTGCACCGCCGTAGTAGTTGTCGAAGCGGGCGACCTTGATGTACTGGTCATGGTTCCACGGCTCCGTCATCTTGAAAGGTCCGTTGCCCACCGGCATCTCGGCATATGCCGCGAGGTCCTTTTCCACCTCTTCCTGCGGCACGGGGGCTAGAGCGGGATGGCCGACCACGTATTCGAAATCGGCGAAAGGATAGGCCAGTGTAACCTCAAGCGTGTAATCGTTGGTTACCTTGACGCCGGCGAGGTTGCTCGCCTGACCGTTCTGCATTTCGTCAAATCCCTTTATTGCCGCCAGGTGGTAGGAGACCATCGATTCGTTCTCGGGATCACAAATCCGCTCCCATGCGTACTTGAAATCTTGGGCTGTGACTTCGCGCCCATTGTGGAACGTGCTTCCCTTGCGAATGTGAAAGGTCCAGACGGTCGCGTCCTCATTACTTTCCCAACTTTCGGCCACTGCGGGGACCAGCTCGGAGGTCTTGGGGTCGTAGGCCACGAGGCTGTCGAAGAGGGCGTTGCCGACCTGAATGCCCTCGGATTCGACGAGATTGACGGGATCGATGAAAGCTGGCTCGCTGATGGCTATGGTGACGGTGCCCCCGGTCACGGGCACTTCTGCGGCCGTGGTGTCAGATGTGCCGGCAGTGGCACTGGACGTGGAACCGGCCGCGCTGGTGGTCGTGCTTGTCCCGTTGCAGCCGAAAGAAGCCAGGGTAATGCACGCCAGCAGCACTATAACGACCGCCGTGGACCAACGACACACCAAATGCTTCATTACTTATGCTCCTTGATGGGATGGACTCTGTGAAGCTGTGCTCGCCTCTTCTTAGCGAGCGCATACTGATATCGGCGAAAACGCTGCAAAACTTGAAACAACCGGAGCTGGGAACGTCAAGGCGGTCTTACAGACAGCCGGTTCCCGGACGATCTTTTGGACGACGGAGTTCAAGGGAGCAGCTTACCGGTGGTAGAGTACGGAGGCACATCGAGCAGGAGGTTGGCATGCCTCTCATAGTGGTGAAGATGCTAGAGGGTCGGAGCATCGAGCAGAAGCGCCGGTTGGCTCGGGAAATTACCAATGTGGTCACGAAGTTCACCGGGGCCACCGAGGACCAGGTGGACGTAATTATCGAGGATTACCCACGAGAGAACTGGGCCAAGGGCGGCACATTGTTCTACGACAAGTGAAGAGGCGGTTGGAGAGGAGGTTCTTGAAGCCAAGGTCGAGAGGTGGTGGACGATGACCATCGATATGGACCCGGTCATCGGCAGCCTGGGCCCTCTGGAGTTTCGCTGGTATGGCCTGATCATGGCCTTGGCAGTTCTCTTCGGTGCCTGGATCTTTTCACGAGAACTCGGCCGACGTGGCATGCGTCCAGACCATGCCTGGGGTATCGCGATAATCGCGGTCCCGTGCGGTGTGATTGGAGCTCGGGTCGTCCATATATTCGACCACTTGGGCTATTACTGGGAGAACCCAGGAGAGATCGTTGGACTGCAGTTGGTCGGATTGGCCATCTACGGTGTCGTGCTGGGAGGTCTCGCGGGTCTCGTTGTCTATTGCCGCTGGAAGAAGTTGCCCGTCCTTAGAGTGGTGGACTGTACGGCGCTTGCCTTTCCCGCCGGGCAGGTTATCGGGAAGATCGCCAATATCATCAACGGCGACACCTGGGGTTATCCCACCGATCTGCCCTGGGGTTTCGTATATACGAATCCGGCATCGTTCATTCCCGATGATCTGCTCGGAGTGGCTACCCATCCGACGCCTCTCTACGAGCAGCTGTGGCTGCTGGTGGTTGTAGGTATCTTGGTCTATGCCGTGCCGCGCCTGAAGGTCGATGGTCTCGCCATACTTCTCTACTTTTGGCTTTACTCGGTGGGGCGTTTCTTCATATCGTTTTACCGGGTCAATGACCCGATGCTCTGGGGCCTGCGTGAGGCTCAGTTAATTGCTCTGGCCGTTATCGTCCTCGCACCTATCTTTGCCTGGTGGCTGGTGCGGCGGGCGCGTAAGCGGCCGCCGCCGGAGGTCGAGGTTAAGGTCTAACCCGCAGCTATGATGGGCCCGGCCCACGGTCGCTGGGTTCCGCTTGCTGGTCGGTGGGGCCCCATCCACCGACCGTGGGTCCCGTCCGCCCTTTCTAAACGCTGTAGGCCTCAGCCAGCAGTCGGATTGGGTGTATCGCTTCGATACCCGTGGCGTGTGCCAGCTGCATCCGGCAGGTGCTGCACTCGCTGGCAAGGAGGTCGGGTGCCACCTCGGCGATGCGTTCGAAGAGGGGCGTACCCGACAACATGGAGAGTTCGTAAGTACCTGCCTTCATGCCGAAGGTGCCAGCCATGCCGCAACACCCGGCAGCCAGATCGACGACTTCAACTCCGGGGATCTCACGGAGCAGTTCCAAGCCGGGATTGCCGATCTGCTGGGCTTTAAGATGGCAGGGCAGATGGTAGCCGATGCGGAGAGGGCGCTCTTGGCTGCTCCCGTGATCGGCGGCTGATACTACCGCGTTCTCCGGTTGGCCACCGGTGAACGCGGTAGTCTGCAAGGGAGCCGAGATCGGAGCGGTCTCTGGGTGGTCGAGACGCCACCTGACCAGAAACTCACCCAGATCTCGAGTGGCGTTTGCCACCAGTGAGCACTCGGGGCTGTTCAGATAGTCCGGGTAATGGATCTTGAAGGCGAAAGTAGCGGTGGGTTCGGCGCTGACCAGTACAGATCCTTGCTTGATATAAGGCAGCGCAGCACGAACATTGAACTCCGCCGTCTTACGGGCCTTGCCAGCATACCCGTAGAGCATCTCCGGGATGCCGCTTGCCCGCTGTTTCGGGAAAATCACGTTGACACCATGGGCGGCCAAGACTTGTTCGACGGCCAATGCCAACTCGGGATCGTTGTAGTTGGCGAAGAGATCGTAGAAGTAGATGACCGATGGCGCCGGCTGAGGACCGCGGGGCGCGGCGCCTCCGGCCCGCGCCCGGACCATGTCGTCGAACGACTGCCGGGCAAAGGCGGTCATAGGTCGTCTCCGGTCGATTCCAAAAAGAGGCTGGGCCATTCTCCGCAGGGAGCGACGGTTTATCAGCCGGTTGGCTACAGGCGCGGTGAGAACGCCCAGCCGTGACATGATCTCCGCCCGCCCGAGAATCATCTCGACCGGGGAGGCTCTGTGCGCCGCCCGGTATTTGCTCTTGGCCTCGAGCATCAGCTTCGGGATGTTCACATTCGAAGGACACTCCACGGCGCACATACCGCACTCGATACAGTAGTCGGTAACCGCCTTGGTCGCGGCCTGAGCGTACGTTCCCTCCGGATCGAGCGCTCCCGTGATTATGGATCGCAGGAGGTTTGCCTTGGCACGTGGCGAGGCGTGTTCGCGCCGGGTGGCTTTGTAGGTGGGGCACATGGTGGTGTTAACCGCGCTCTTGCACATAGCACAACCATGGCAGCGTTCAATCTCGTTCTCATATCCCCTGGCCGGAAAGGTGAGAAGAGGCTTCTGGGGCAGGGTCCGGTAGCCGGGGCCGTATCTGACATCTCTAAACAGGGTGTCGGTAGTCCCCTGTGGCCCTATTTTCTTGCCGGGATTCATCACGCCGTAGGGATCAAACGCCTTCTTGATGCGAGTGAAGAGGCTGTAGATTTCGTCTCCGTACATCTCTCTCAGACGGGGCAGGTGAACCAGACCATCGCCGTGTTCCCCTGACATGGTGCCGCGGACGCTCAGAACATAAGCCGAGGCTTCGTCGTAGATTCGTTGCACCACCCGGGAGTCGTTTGGGTCTTTGGGATCCAGAACGGGCCGGGTGTGAAGATTGCCGTCACCCATGTGGCCGACCATGACCGCGTCCACGCCTTCCCGGTCGAACAACCTCTGCAGGAAGTCTACGCAGGCCGGTAACTCGGTTGGATGAACGGCGATGTCTTCAATGAAGGGTAGCGGTTGGCGCGGACCGGGCATGCGCTGCATAAGCGCCACGGCCGATTTGCGTACCTTCCACAGATGTTCGGTCTCAACCGCGGTTGTCGCACGAACGAGTCGCAGCGCCGCCGTCTTGTTGAGGTGGTGGCTCAGGGCGGCGAACTTTTCGTCTAGTTCTTCATCGTTGCCACCCTCGAACTCAATCAGGAGGGCTGTGTCGGTCTGTTCGGGCAGCATGGCGTCCACCCGGGTATCGTGTCTGCGCACTACGGTGAGAAAGCGGGAATCCATGACCTCGACCGCTGTTGGTTTCAGGGCAAGGATCCCCGATACCGCCTCGCCAGCCGCGAAGACAGAGGCGAAGTACGCCATGGCGATGCCGCGTTTGGCAGGCAAGGGCACGAGATTGAGAGTAGCCTCGGTAATGAGCCCCAAAGTTCCTTCGGCGCCGACGAACAGTCTCTGCAGATGGGCGAAGCTGGGTGGTGTTTGAGTGAGAGAACGAGCAGCGCTACCCCCGGCGATATTCGCCTGACCTGGATTATCCAGTACAGCTTCGATCCGGTATCCACATGAGTTCTTCACCACTCGGGGCATTGCCGCTCGAATCATCTCCCGGTCGCGCGACAGCTCGGGTAGAACTGCGGCAAATGCTCTGCCGGCAGCTGTATCGGAGGCCAGGAGAGCGGCCAGCTCCGGTCCGTCCCATTCTAACGGGCCGGCCTTGAAGAGACCGCCGTCGGCCATCACAATGTCCAGCGAGAGTACGTGATCCTTGGTTGCGCCGTAAGCCACCGAGCGGGCTCCGGAGGCGTTTGTGCCTATCATGCCTCCAATGCTGCAATGGTTCTCACTCGAGGGATCAGGGGCGAAGAAGGCGCCGTACGGTCGTAAGTACCGGTTCAGCGATGCCATTACCACTCCAGGTTGCACTCTGACCCACGAAGCATCGGGAGCCACTTCTAGGATGGAGTGCATGTACCGGGTGAAATCCACCTGTATGCCGGGACCCACAGCTGCGCCGTTCAGACCGGACCCCATTCCTCTCGGGACGAGCGACAAGCCCCTCTCGGCGGCATAAGCGGTCAGACGGACGACATCGGCGGTATCGCGCGGGGAGACGACGCCCAGAGGCTCGATCTGGCTGAGGCCCGCATCGGTGGCGTATAGGCGGCGGCTGATCGCATCGAACTCGACGTCGCCACGGAGAAGAACCCGCAGATCGCGTGCGACGGTATCGCCCAGAGTCGTCATGGGTTGGAATGATAGCGCGAGTAGACCATTCGTGAGAGAATGCTGGCAAACCTGGGAAGCTTGTCCTGGGGTCTGAATCCCGTGCCAGTGGAGGAACAAAACGGTATGAAATGCGGTGCGTCCGCCTGTCCGATGAAGGGGGTGAGTCATGCTTGCCATTCTCAAAACGACCCCGACGGGTCTCAAGCGATTGGAGGAGTTCGAACCCGGCTCCTGGATCGATCTGGTCAGCCCCACGGAGGAAGAACTGGAGCTAGTGAGCCGGGAACTGGCGATCCCGCTCGATTTGCTCAAAGGTCCTCTGGACGAGGAGGAGAAATCGCGAATAGACGTGGAGGACGGGCTGACTCACGTCATCGTGGACATCCCCATCTTGGTGCGGGAAGAGGATCAGATGGGGTACGACACGATCCCCTTGGGGATGCTGCTTCACCCCGACTACTTCATCACCACCTGCCTTAGGCCCAATCCCATCCTGGGCGAGTTCGAGCGAGACGCCGTCCGAAGCTTCGCCACATTCTGGAAGACTCGTTTTCTCCTACAGATACTGCAGAGAGTGTCGGCGTTTTACCTCCGGTATTTGGGTCGCGTTGATCGTGAGACCGAGAAGCTGGAACGGGAACTGCGAGCATCTATGAAGAACGAAGAGATATTCCAGTTGCTTGGCCTGCAGAAGGCTCTGGTGTATTTCACCACTTCTCTACACTCCAATGAGGCGGTCTTGCAGAAACTACTGCGCTCGAAGAGTATCAGGATGTACGAGGAGGACGAGGACTTGCTCGAAGATGTCATAGTCGAGAACAAGCAGGCCTCAGAAATGGCCAAGATTTACACAGATACTCTCACGGCGATGATGGACGCGTTTACTTCGGTGATCTCAAATAACCTCAATGGGGTCATGAAATTTCTTACGTCGGTGACGATCCTTCTTTCGATTCCGACGATTGTTGCCTCGATCTACGGTATGAACGTGGATCTACCTTTCCAGCAGTACGCTCATGCCTTCACGCTCACCATTGTCATCTGGCTGGTGATCTCCGGGGCTCTGGCGCTGGTGTTCTGGAGGAAGAGATATTTCTGATCTGACGATATCTCTGATCATATAGATCCGGTGTGAGCGGGCAGTTCAGCCAGTTCATCCCCAAGGCGAAAGCGGGGGGCGAGACGGTTCGCGTGGTTTGCGGCGCGATCGTGGGATAGGAGGTTCGAGCAGGCTCAATTCATCGGTGATTTCGAGTGTCTCGATAGGCACCACCCTCATGCGTTTGACACCTAGTAGGGTCGCGAAGCCGGCAGCGATGAACACGACAGCGAGCGGTCCCAACGCTCCGTAGGCGCCCGAGACGGTCTGGACAATCAAGAACCACCAAGCACGCAGCCATCCTACGCCGTGACTTGTGGCGAGATAGATATACAGTGCGACTGGAGCCAAGAATCCCAGCAGCAACAGAGGAGCGTTGGTTGTAAGACGATGTCTCCACAGGGCGCCCGAGTAAACAGGCTCGGCAAAGCACGTTGCGAGTGGCCAGGTCCAAGCCGCCGTAAGACAGGGGAGTAGAAGGAACGGAGAGCGCGACAACATCAGCACAAAGCCGATCAGAAGGCTGAGAAACCCCGTGCAGAGTCGTGCCATCTCGGTAATGGCCCGGCCTTCTCTGGGCCGAAAATAGCCCAAGAAGCGTCGGGAAATGATGAAGACCGCCGTTCCGACCACGACTAGAATCAGTGATGCAACAAGCCGTGGCTGGGTGCTCGGACCATCCGCGGTCGGCACCTGGAAGCGGTACTGCGGGATCAGACCGGCTCGGGCCAAGATATACATCAACAGAAGTAGAACCCCGACGGGAAGCGCGAAGGAGAGTAGGTTCCGGAGGTGTCTGAGCGCCGCTCGCCCGTTGATGCGCGAGGAGAACAGCCAGATCAGGAAGGCGGCGAACATCGGCAGTAGCATGAGCAGCGCCAAAAATGTGATGGCGCGCTCCGTGAAGTACCGGCCCGACCTGAGCAGCAGCGCGGTCCCTGGATCCGAGGGAACCTCGGTGCCTGAATCGAGCGATAACACAAGCCGCTCGATGGCCGCTCCCTGAGTGGCCATACCGGCCGCCGTGGGGTCGCCGGCTCCATCGTCGTACAGGCGGAGGGAGGCGATGCCACGACTAAGACCTGCCACCTGATCTCCTCTGGATAGTGATAGAGCGTGGTCGGCGGCCTGGCTGAGCAGCCCGGGAATCTTGAGAGTGAGCCCGGTATTCGCGAGCACTCGACTCACGAGCTGTACGTACCAACCGGGGGTGGTGCTCTGAAATCCGGTCACACCTGCCTTTAGAGAAGTCGTGCGCTCTTTGCCCAATCCCTGGATAGACAGAATGGTGGACACATTTTCGGCGAGGCTGCTGGTATCCAGGAATCGGTTTATGCCTAGTCCGCCGGTAGTGCCGTCTTCCGTAGACAAGAACACGAGGGTCTTCTGATGGGGACGGGCATAGAATACCTGGATGAGTTCAAGCAGGATTGCGGTACCGCTTGCGTATGAGAGAGGTTCAACCTTCACTACGGACGGTGTGTCGCGCGGCGCGGCGATCAAGATGGTTTCTTTGCTGGTTCCCTCCAGCACTACGGCCACATTCTGCAGTGTGAATTCCTGGTCACCCATCGGTGCCTGGTACTCATCGGTGAAAGCTATGTCGGGGTCAGGGAGCTTCTCCAGGAACCAGTTGACCACGCTCATTGAATCCTGCGAACCAAGTGTTCGCTCGGGATAGTCGCGACTCATGACCTCTGCTGCGCGGTAAGCCCTATCGGAGTCGAAGAATGTTGGGCCCGAAGCCAGTTCCACGCTGGAGGCCGGAGAAGAGATGGAGAGAAAGACAGCTCCCCCAGCCAGGATGACGAGCCCGGCACAGACGGTGTACGCTATCTTCCTCCATTG
>CAZOJR010000030.1:8623-12340 GCA_964580165.1 uncultured Gaiellales bacterium | reverse complement strand
CATGTCAGTCCTCGATATCGAGGACGATCCCGAGTACCAGCGGATGTTGACCAGCACCGGGCCTCTCCGTATCCGCCTAGACTGTCTGGAGAAGCTCGAACCGGAGGAACGGCGCCCGCTTGAGACATATCTCTCCTTTTTGCGCCAATTGCGGAACGACCCCGCACGAGACATGCTCACCATCCGCAGAGAAGATCTGGCTTACCTCTCCGGGCTTTATGGAGTACGTCCGCAAGCGTTGAGGGATTACTTGGAGAAAGAGGGCATACTTCTTACCCGGTAGAGCACCTTGCCGATCTCGGCCAGTGCATCCTGCAGCCGTTCGTTCCGAGCCACGATATCGACCAGCGCGCTTCCGATTATCACACCGTCGGCGTAGTCTGCAACCTCATCCGCCTGTTCGGGCGTGCTTACCCCAAACCCAACCGCTAGGGGCAGAGCAGTGTGTTTCCGAAGCCGGGTTATGAATCGGGGCAAGTTCGCGTTGAGTGAGGATCTTGCGCCCGTCACTCCGGTAGTCGACACACAATAGATGAAACCAGAAGCCGCCGCCGCAATACGGGCCAGTCGCGTCTCGGTGCTGGTGGGCGCGGCTAGCAGGATCACGTCGACTCCTCGCGCTCGTGCGACCTCCTGCAGATCGCCGGCCTCATCAACCGGGACATCCGGCACCACCACTCCCAGAACGCCGGAATCACGGCAGCGCTCAAAGAATCGCGCGGGACCAAAGGCTAATATGATGTTCAGATAGCTGAGCAGCACTACCCGGGCACCCTCATCCGCAGCCGCCGCGGCTGTGTCGAGCACGTCGGCAGGACGCACACCTTGCTCCAAGGCGATGTGTGAAGCGCTCTGGATGACAGGCCCGTCGGCCAGAGGATCAGAGAACGGTATACCCATCTCGACAAGGTCGGCTCCGGCTTTGACATACCCACGGATAATTTCGAGACAGGAACTGGGATCGGGATAGCCGCCGACCGCGTAGGGCATGAGCAGAGGACGTCCGGCTTCGCGGAAAATCTGTGTAAGAGCGCTCATGACCTCACCCCCAGAGCATCCGCGACGCTGTAGACATCCTTATCTCCCCGACCGGAGAGACTGACCACCACCACGTCTTGCGGCGAGAAACGATGTCCATTCTCACCGGTGCGCAGTAGATAGGCGATTGCATGTGCGCTCTCCAGGGCAGGAATGATCCCTTCAAGACGGGAAAGCGTCTGAAACGCGCTGAGAGCTTCTGCGTCGGTGGCACTCGTATACTCAACCCGACCCACATCTTTGAGATACGAATGCTCCGGTCCCACTGCGGGGTAATCCAGACCCGCGGCAAGAGAATGTGCCTCTTGTATCTGGCCATCCTGGTCCTGGAGCACATACGAGAAAGAGCCGTGCAGAATGCCATGCGAACCCCGGGCCAGAGAGGCGCCGTGTTTGCCGGTCTCAAGTCCCAGTCCGGCCGCTTCGACTCCCACCAACCGCACTGCAGGTTCTTCCAGGAAATCATGAAACATGCCGATGGCATTGCTGCCCGCGCCTACGCAGGCAACCAATCCATCCGGCAGCCGCCCCTCCTTCGCCAGCACCTGTTCACGGGTCTCTCTGCCGATCACGGATTGGAAGTCGCGAACCAGCGTGGGATAGGGAGCAGGACCAACCACCGAACCGATGATGTAATGCGTCGACTCAACATTGGCAACCCAATCGCGGATGGCCTCGTTGGTGGCGTCCTTGAGGGTGCCGCTGCCCGAGGTCACCGGGATAACCTCCGCGCCGAGGAGCTTCATCCGAAACACATTCAGCTCTTGACGGCGAATGTCCTCCTCCCCCATGTAGACGTGGCATTCGAGACCGAACAGCGCCGCGACGGTGGCCGTAGCCACTCCATGCTGTCCCGCCCCCGTCTCAGCAATGATGCGTTTCTTGCCCATACGCATTGCCAGAAGAATCTGGCCAAGGGTGTTGTTGATCTTGTGCGCGCCCGTGTGAGCCAGGTCTTCCCGTTTGAGGTATGTACGACAGCCAACCCGTTCTGAAAGACGCTGTGCCAGGAATACCGGCGTCGGCCGGCCCGCGTAATCAGTCTGAAGCTCCCCCAGTTCAGCGAGAAACGCAGGGTCGTCCCGGTAGGTCTCGTACGCCGCCTCCAACTCCTCCAGGGCTGCAATCAAGGTTTCAGGTACATATCGCCCACCATAGGGGCCAAATCGTTGCGGCATTGTCACCGGTCTGTCCCTTTCACTCGTTCATCTCCCCCTTCTCGGGTTTCGCTGCCGCGGAGTCCATCCGGCACAGCACAGGCTGCAAGATCACGCACCGCGCCGATCTGGGCAAAGAGCCTCTTCATGAGAACGGCGTCTTTGATTCCCGGAGAAAGTTCCACTCCGCTGGACACATCGACTCCCCAGGCACCCGATTGCGCCAGCGCATCCGTAACGTTGTCCGGTCCGATCCCTCCCGCAACCAGCAAGAGCGGCCCGTCAAGCCCGCGTGCCAAACGCCAGCAGAAGGGGATGCCGGTACCTCCGAACTTGTCCCCTGTCTTGGTGTCGAGCAACACTACATCGGCTTCTTCGCCGGCCTTCGTGACCGCACTCCTGAGGGTGTCCGCATCGCTCTTCATGGGATCCACCGGCACAGCCTGAATGATCAGGAGCCCGCGCCTCCGCCCGTCCAGAGCCGCCCTCACTTCACTCCCACTCGGTCCGGCGGACCCGTGCAACTGCACACCGTCCAAACCGGCTTCGATCACGGTCTCAGCTACTTCACCGGCACTGTCGTCACCGAACACGCCGATCATGAGGGGGCGGTGGTCCCCCAAAGACTGCGCTTCAGCGAGTTCTACGGCATCTTGGATGAGCCTGCGCGCCGCTTCCGGCGCCAGTCGGCGCGGGCTACGGGCAAACACGAAACCAAGAGCCCAGGCACCGAGACCCCAGGCAGCTACGATGTCCTCGAGTCGAGTCAGGCCGCATATCTTGGCCACCGGCCCCCGCGGTACACCCGCCCACGCGAAGGGGGCAGCAGCCCGCTCTCGATCACCAATCGGATTCACTTCTCAGATCACCCCTCGCAGATCATCCCCACAGAACTTCATGTCCTTCGGCGCGTGTACACCAACATCACGATGATCGAGATGGCCAGTAATGCGAACATGACCAGAAACCATGCGAGACTGTCGAAGGGTATGTGGGTGAAGTTGGTTCCAAAAAAACCGACGATGAAAGACAGCGGCATGAAGATCGTGGCCACCACCGTCAGCTGTTTCATGACCCTGTTTAGCCGGTTGGAAACGTTCGAAAGATGCAGGTCGAGCGCGGAGGAAAGAATCTCCCGGTAGGTATCAAGAAGCTCGATCACGCGTACCACGTCGTCATGAACATCGCGGAAATACACCTCAGCCTCGGGCTCGATGTAGAGTACCCCGTGCGAACCAAGGCGTTGCATAACATCGCGCAAGGGCGCTACCCGGCGGCGAAGATCAACGATGTCGCGCTTGAGACCGAACAGTTCCTGTGTGGGAGCTCCTTTCGTAGCCAGCACTACCTGGTCTTCCAGGGCGTCGATCCGGTCGTCCAGTTCTTCCAGAGCCGGCTGCAGGTTCTCCACCAGCCATTCGCAGATGTGATAAGCGATGAAGCTTGCTCCGCGCCCTCGCGAGAACACCTGCCTCCTCATCCTGTCGGCGAGAACGTCGTATTCGGATGGGTGGATACTCCC
>CAZOJR010000030.1:0-8613 GCA_964580165.1 uncultured Gaiellales bacterium | reverse complement strand
GAGATGATCCAGTTCGGACCGACAAACAACCTCAACTCACGCAGGCGTGGTATTGGGCCCACCGGCTCGATCGCGTCGGCGAGCCCCGCCAGGACTTTTCGCTCCTCGGCCAGGTTGTCCGCGGAAAACAGCGATATGTAGAGGTGGTCGGCAAACTCCTCGACTCTGGGCCGCTCGGGCCCATCGCGCAGGCTCTTTACCGCTATCTCGCCCAAGCCCATATCGTCCAGGGACTGTATAACCACCGGAAGAAGGCCGGCATGGACCCACGTAACAGGATTCGAAGGCCCAGCCACCTGGGCAAGTACGCCGGGTAGATCGAGTGCCGGTATCACGCGCAGGCCGTCCGCGGCTAGCACCCTCGCTGTTTCAGAGGGGCCGTTCATGGCACAAGCAGAACGGGCGCCAGCACCGAACGCATGACCTGCTCGGTAGTGCGCCCCAGTATGAGATGACGGAGCGGGGAATGACCTCTCATCCCCAGAATGACCAGGTCGGCGGGATCGCCAGAGAGACAGAACGCTACCGTCTTCGCGACTCTGCCCGGAAGCACGCGGTAGTTGGCATCCAATGCGAGCGGTTCCAGATAGGCTTTGGCCGCGTTGAGGGTCGCCCGCCCTCTTTCCGCATCATCGTCAACGGTTAGAACCCGCAATTCCACTTTCGCTCGCCCTGCCAGGTCAGCCGCTACTTTCAGACCCCGATTGGCCGAATGGCTACCATCGAAAAGCACCAACGCCCTAGTCATAGAAAGCGCCCTCTCTTCGACCAAGAGGACGGGCGTTGCCGAGCGACGGGCAACAGACTCAGCGGTCGATCCCAGGAGATCCCGCCCCCACTTCGCGTGCTCGCCTCGCTTGCCCATGACAACGAGATCGTACGTGTTACCCAGGTCGGCGATCACCTGACCTGGGACTCCTTCCTCAATGCGCGTTTCGACGGGCAACCCGGCCTGCTCTACCGCCTCCTTGAAGTCGTGGAGAATACGCTCACTCTTCGCCCTGAATTTCTCCATGACATCCGGGGGGACCACGATCGGGGGCACGGCTTCGAACGCGTATGAATAGTCAAGAGAGGGGGGCATCTCGAGGTATCGCACATCGAGCACGTAGAGACCCGTTATCCGGGCTTGGTAGAGCCTGCTCATCTCAACCGCATGTTCCACCGCAGCCCGTGCAAACGCAGACGAGTCAACCGCCACCAATATCGATCTGATCATAGAATCTCCCTTCTCTATGTACGATCGTCAGGCCTATCCGCCGCTACCAGAGTCGGGCTTACCAGAGCACGTACCGCCGCCCCGATATCGGATGAACGCAAGATGCCCTCCCCGACCAGCACGGCATCCACCCCATGCAACGCCATCCGTTCAACGTCGTCACGACTCTCGATCCCGCTCTCACTTACCAGCATCCTTCCGGGGGGAACAGAGCCGGCCAGACGCACCGTTGTGTCCAACGAAACGGTGAAAGTCCTTAGATCGCGGTTGTTGATCCCGATCAACACCTCATTGATCTCGAGAGCCCGCCTCAACTCCAATTCGTCGTGCACCTCTAACAGTACGTCCATCTCCAGTTCGCGCGCCAGTCCTGCAAGTGATCGGAGATCTTCGTCGGTCAAGAGAGCAGCGATAAGAAGCACCGCGGAGGCCCCAAAAACATGGGCTTCGAGCACCTGATAGGAGTCAAGGATGAAGTCCTTGCGAAGCACCGGCAGCCGGGTGTGCGCCGCAGCCGTACGCAGGTCGTCCAAGCTACCCGAGAAGTAATCCTGCTCGGTCAATACGGATACTGCCCGGGCACCGGCGGTTTCATAGGCTTCGACGACTGCCCCCACCTCCAGGCCGGGACGAATGGGACCCTTACTCGGCGAAGTTCTCTTCACTTCCGCTATGAGCGACACGCCGGGAGCCCTCATCGCTGCCGCAAACGAACGCCGACCCTTAGGTCTCACCATTGCTGACAGTTCGGCCTCCGGCAGAGAACGTTTCCGCTCTTCGAGCCTGCGACGCACTGTAGGCACTATGTGGTCAAGATAGGTGGACGCCCCGGCCGCGGAGAATCTGCGCGGCAGAACGTTGTCTGTGTCCACGGCCTCGGTCTGCCCGGACTCCAGTTGTGTTTTACTCACCGCCGGGCCTCCACCAATTCATTGGTGACCTCGACCATCCCGGCTAGTATCCGTGCTGCGCGCCCGGAATCTATAGATTCGCGGGCGCGCAGCACCCCATTGCCTATAGTGGAAACCGCGCCTGCGACGTACAGCGCCGCGGCCGCATTGAGCACTACCACATCTCGATGGGCACCAGGGCTGCCGGCCAGAACCCCCCGGGTGATGGCCGCGTTCTCAGACGGTCCGCCCCCGGTCAGGCACGATTGTCCATGCCGGGCAATGCCGCATTCCTCGGGCGTCAGGAGGTAGGGGGCGCTCACCACTCCATCGTCGACCTCCACCACCGTGCTCGGTCCGGCGACCGACAGCTCGTCCATTCCTTCGTAACCGGAGACAACGAGCGCGCGCTCGCACCCAACGCGTGCGAGCGCGCCGGCCAGCACAGTCAGGTATTCAGGTGCGCTGACTCCCAGCAACTGCCTGCGCACACCGGCCGGATTGGTCAGCGGTCCAAGCAGATTGAACACAGTGCGAACTCCAAGCGCCCGCCGGACCGCACCCACCTTCCCCATCGCGGGATGATGCAACGATGCCAGCATGAAACCCATCCCCACACGATCCAGGCAGGCCGTTACCTCGGCCGGTGTCAGATCGATACGGACCCCGAGAGCTTCCATGACATCCGCCGAGCCGCAACGCGAGCTGGCCGCCCGGTTGCCGTGCTTCGCCACCCTCACTCCTGCCCCCGCGACTACGAACGCGGCCGTGGTGGAGATGTTGAAGGTCCCGAGCCGGTCTCCGCCGGTGCCCACGATATCAACGAGAGTCTCGCGGCACGACGTCTCGACCGGCACAACCAGCCGTTGCATCGTCTCCATCAGTCCGGCGATCTCGTCACTGGTCTCCCCCTTGACCCGAAGCGCCATGAGAAAAGCGGCCGCTTCCGCCTCCCCGGCCACCCCATCGACGATCTGGTTGAGTGCCAGAGCAGCTTCAAGGCGGCTGAGATCGCGCTTTTCGGCCAGTGTCTGCAGCGTGTCGCTGAAGACGGCACCGGCAGCCAAGGGCTTTTCTTGAGCACCAGCCGTCATCTCAAGGCCCCCCTATGGCTGAGAAAGTTGCGCAGCAGATCCTTGCCCACAGCCGTCAACAGACTTTCGGGATGGAACTGCACTCCCTCGACCGCGAATTCGCGATGTCTCACCCCCATGATGGCCCCATCTTGCGTCCACGCCGAGACCTCCAGAGTAGACGGTATAGAGCGATCCAGCACCAGCGAGTGATAACGCGTAGCCACAAACGGCTGAGGCAGACCGGCGAAGATGGTGCGGTGATCGTGGTGAATAAGCGAGGTCTTGCCGTGCACGGGCGCCGCCCCTCTTACAACCTTGCCACCATACGCCTGCCCGATGGCTTGATGACCCAGGCAAACTCCCAAAACGGGACACCGTCCTCCCAACGCGGCCACGGCTTCCAGACTCACACCGGCCTCGTCAGGAGTGCACGGACCCGGAGAGATGATCACATGAGTGGGATCCTCTTCACAGATACCGGCCACAGTGATCTCGTCGTTACGGAATACTCTGATTTTGGTGCCCGATATCTCCCCCAGGTACTGCACCAGGTTGTAGGTGAACGAGTCGTAGTTGTCTATCACCAGGATCCGGAGGTCGCTCAATCCCGGAGCGGGAAAACCTGCAGAGTCTTGACCATGAGCATAAGTGCGGTCCACCTGGACCCTATTAATCCTATCTTGCGCCATTGCCATCATCATGACCTACTCCCATTCCTCTTGAGCGGTCGCCAGTTCTATGGCCCGGAACATAGCCCGGGCCTTGTTCTCGGTCTCAACGAATTCCCGGTCGGGTTCGGAGTCGGCCACAATGCCCGCGCCTGCCTGCACGTAAGCCCGGCCATCACGAACCAGGATCGTTCTTATGTAGATGCAGGAATCCAGATCGCCCGAATAACTTAGGTATCCGATGGCTCCGGCATAAGGTCCGCGCCGGGTGGGCTCGAGTTCGTCGATGATCTCCATAGCCCTAACTTTGGGCGCTCCCGATACCGTCCCGGCTGGAAAGACGGCGCGCAGCGCATCGGTAGCGTCAATACCGTCCTCCAGCTCACCCACAACCGACGACACCATGTGCATAACATGGCTGTAACGCTCTACTTCCATGAACTGCTCGGTTTTGACCGTTCCCGGCCGGCAGACCCGGCCCAGGTCATTGCGGCCCAGATCCACCAGCATAAGGTGCTCGGCCCGTTCCTTGGCATCGCCCAACATTTCCTCGGCCAGCGCCGCATCTTCCGGCGGCGTGTCTCCTCGAGGACGGGTTCCCGCTATGGGCCGGGTCTCGGCCCGCCCGGCGCTGACCGTCACCAATGGTTCGGGGCTGGATCCCACTACTTCGAAGTCACGAAAGGCGATGTAGTACATATAGGGGCTCGGATTGACGGCCCGAAGTCCCCGGTAGATGGAAAATCCCGTCGCATTAACCGGACATTCGAATCGTTGAGACAGGACCACCTGGAAAGCGTCGCCTGCGTATATGTACTCACGTATGCGCTCTACCGCATCCACAAAGCGCTCCCGCTCGAAGTTGGAGCGGATGGACAGAGACAGATCTCCGTCTCCGGCCATCTTCCCGGCAGTGGACGACCCACTTTTTCGAGAACAATCTCTCTCGAAATCCCATTTGGGAGGTGGAACCGGAGCCCGCAGACGGGCCTTTACCTCCGCCAAGCGCCGCACCGCCGAGGTATAGGCGGCCTCGAGATCGAGCTCGTCGGCGGTGAAGATGTTGGTGAGTAGTGTGATTGTGTGACGCAAATGATCGAAGACCACAATCACATCGGTGAGGAGGAACGCCATGTCGGGGAGGCCCAAGTCGTCAGCGGGCGCGTCCGGTAATCGCTCGACATGACGCACACAGTCATAGCCGAAGTAACCCACGGCGCCCCCCACAAAGGGCGGCATGCCCTCCAGTGTAGGACCACGGTAGTGGCTGAGGTGCTCGGCCATGAAGGCAAACGGGTCTCCGCCGTGAGCGGCCAATTCGTGCTCCGTATCGATCCCGTTTCGCCGGATGGTAACGATGCCGCCGTTCAGGCGTACGCTTTCCCAGGCCTTCACTCCCAGGAACGAATACCGTCCCAGCTGCAACCCCTGTTCGGCACTCTCCAGCAGGAAGCAACCGGCCGCCTGCCGCAACTTGAGAAACGCCGAGACCGGGGTCTCGGTATCGTCCAAAAACCGGTGCGAGACCGGGATGACGTTATAGCGTACGCTCAGTTCTCGCGCCTCTTCGCGGGAAGGCGCGGTGGTGAAGCTGCCGGATGTCATGGCCGCCTACCTTTCTCGGCAAGCGAGAAACGGTGGGCGCTCTCCGGTGGGAGAGCTAAGCCATCGACCGTCGAAGCAAGTGAAATCTCCTGTATGGCAGGCAGCCCCGGTCTGCTCCACGAGGGCAAGAAGGGTGTCTGCGTCGCAATCGTAGCGCAGCTCGCGGACTTTCTGGACGTGGCCCGAGGTGGCTCCCTTGTTCCAATACTCATTGCGCGAACGACTGAAGAACCACGTCGTGCCACTCTCAAGAGTCCGGCGGATGGATTCGATGTTCATATACGCGAGCATGAGAACCTCGCCAGTGGTCCATTCCTGGACGATGCACGGCACGAGGCCCTTGGCGTCATACTTGATGAAGGACAGATCGGGAATGCCCTGATCGCCCTGCAGTGCGGTTTTCGATTCTGCTGAAGTATCGGCTTGCTCTTGCATGTCTACCCTTTCGTGATCACTCACCAACCAGGTGACGTATCTCTACGCCGGAACCGGCCAGGATGACGCACCATGCATCATCCGGCCGCTGGAGGCGCCCCTCGCATATCGCGAGGGGCTAGATCCACAAGGGATGCCAGCCGCGGAAACTGCCGTTATGCTGATGGTGCCACCACAGACCGGCCCCAGAAGTAATCTGGGCGCTTGAGCGCCGCTCGGTCGCATGCGTGGTGTATTCGTTCATCTTCCCCGCTCCATCAGCAAGTCGGTACTGAAACGGTATGATACACGGCTGAGCGGTTTCTGTGAAGAAGCAGGCCGGATGAACAATGCAAGAACATGACTGAGGGCACGAGTGATATGAACGGCACGGCCGAGATGATCTTCAGCGGCGACGAGCTTCTGCGCGGCGATACCATCAATACCAACCAGACGTACCTGGGAGGACGACTCCTCGATCTCGGAATCTTCGCGACCCACGCGCTCTCCGTAACCGACAATCTGCGCACCATGGTCGAGGCAATCAAGGCAAGCCTCGCACGCCATCCGGTGGTGCTGATTCTCTCGGGCGGACTGGGACCGACCGCAGACGACCTCACCCGCGAAGCAGTGGCCGAGGCCCTGGAACGTCCGCTGGTGCACCACGAAGAGCTTCTTGAACTCATCAAAGCCCGCTTCGCCGCCCGCGGCCTTGTAATGGGCGATAGCAACCGCAAACAGGCACTGATCCCTGACGGCGCCTCAGCTATTCCCCTGAGCGGCACGGCTCCCGGATTCTATGTTCAGGAGGGCCCGACCCTGGTGGCCGCCTTGCCCGGCGTCCCCTGGGAACTCAAAGAGATGTGGGAGAGAAACGTCGAACCGCTGTTACGCGCACGTCCGGCCCCGGGCGGCGGAATGGCAGCCGGAAGTACGGAAGCGAGTGAATGGAAGCCTCAAACCGTCAGGCGCATCCGTACATTCGGCATCGGCGAGTCGATGCTGGGCGAGATGCTCTCGGAATTCGACTGGTACGACCCGCAGGCTACCATCGGCACCAGAGCGAACCTCGATGGAGTGACGATCATCGTACGAGGACAGGCTACTCCTGAGGGGAAACAGCGTTTGGAAACCGTCCAGAGACGGATCATCTCCCTCCTGGGAGAACGCGTGTATGGAACTGACGGTGAGGACCTGCCTGAGATCGTGGGTGAAATGCTCCGCGCACGGAGCCTCACGATGGCGGTGGCCGAATCGTGCACTGGAGGTCTGATTGGCAAGTACCTCACCGACGTACCGGGCAGCAGTGGCTACTTCATCGGCGGTGTGACTGCCTACGACAACCGGGTCAAGACAAACGTCCTTGGTGTACCCACAGAGATGCTGGCCGCACATGGCGCTGTCAGCGTCGAAGTCGCCGCGGCCATGGCCGAAGGGGTGTGCAGGCTGCTCGGTGCGCACTGTAGCGTTTCTACCACCGGGGTGGCCGGCCCCACCGGAGGTAGCCAGGAGAAGCCGGTCGGTCTAGTCTATGTCGGCAGTGTTGTTAGCGGCACCACCAAGGTCGAACGCGTTCATATCCCCGGCGAACGCGAGCAAATACGAGAGCGAGCTGCCTTCGTCGCCCTCGATCTACTCCGCCGGCGGTTGCGGGCGACCCATTAAACGCATCATAGCGCTGATGTGGGCTGGAGAAGTCCCGCAACAACCGCCGATCAGCTTCGCTCCGGAGAGAGCGCATTGCCGCACCCCAGCCGCGAAATCATCCGGTGACATGTCGTAGACCGCTTCTTTGTCCACCAGCCTTGCCTTGCCGGCATTGGGCTGAGCGATAATGGGCAATGAGGTCGCTTCTCGCATCAACGCGACAATCTCAGCCATTCCCAGCGGATCCAAGCTGCCACAATTCGCACCAACCGCACAAGCCCCGGCTTCGGCCAGAGCCTGCGCGGAACCGGCCGCCGTGTCACCCATAATGGTCCGGCCGCCGTTGTTCTGGGTATTGAATGAAATCGAAACAATGACCGGGAGATCGCTGACTTCCTTGACAGCCCGCAGTGCACACATGGCCTCCCGCAGATCGATCATAGTCTCGATGATGAAACCGTCCACTCCCCCTTCGGCCAGAATAGACGCCTGTTCACCAAAAGCAGCATGAGCATCATCTTCGGCCAGCGGCCCGTACGGCTTGAGCATCTTGCCCGTGGAACTCACATCGCCCAGCACATACTGACCGTTGCGAGCCGCGGCCTTCGCCAATCTCACTCCTGCCAGATTGACCTCGCGCACATCGACCCCGACCTTGTGGGACTCGATATTCACACGATTCATGGTAAGAGTATTCGTTATCAGCAGGTCGACTCCGCAATCGGCATACTTCTGGTGGACGGCAAGGACCGCGTCCGGATGGGTGACATTATTCTGGCCACCCATCTCTACGCCGGCGGCTCCCAGCTGTGTGCCCATCGCCCCATCCAAAAAGATGGTCTCCCTGTCGCTATGGATAAAATCCAGCAAACTCATCATCGGGCCCTCACGTCTAACCTCACTCCCCCGCTACATCGTGCCGCATGATCACTCACTGCTCGTCGCGCCAGTTCCAATCGCGATCACCCTTTAGAACGTTGGCATTCATCTCGTTGCTCAGATGGACCAGATGGGCCCGGGGAAAGCGCTCGGCCATCGCATAGTAAAAGCTTCCAACGTCGTTGCTCCTGGCCAGCTCTTCTTCGGTGGCGACC
>CAZOJR010000029.1:3941-12706 GCA_964580165.1 uncultured Gaiellales bacterium | reverse complement strand
AGGTGTTATACCCGGCCACGTGCATCACCTTCTCCTGCTCGAAGATTGGAGAGGTGGCCGCGTTAAAGAACGCGCTCGGGCCGATGGAGAACTTCACCTTCTCGTCGTAGACCAGCTTGTTGGCGGCGGTGGTGTTACCGTCTAGGGTGCTCTTACCGTCCTGGGTCACAAGCTCGATCTTGTAGGTCGTGCCCTGGATGACCAGCGGATACTTCTCATTGATCAGGTCAGCGACTACCTGAGTATCACCTATTTCTCCCGCGTCCACCGCAGAGTACCAATCAGTGAGCTGGAAGATGGCTCCGATCTTAAGAGTCTCCACCTCTCCAGAGGGCACTGTGGTATCGCTGCTCGGAGCCGACGTTGTATCGCTGCTCGGTGCGGTCGTGGTGGCGGTAGTATCCGGTGCCGCGGTAGTTGTGGTCTCCTCGTCACCACCGCATGCGGCCAACGGCAACACGAGAGCCAGCAGCAACACGAGGAATACAAGACATACAGCCCATCTTGTCTTCTTCATCTCACACCCCTTCCTGAGCATTTTCGGAGCTTGGTTGGCTTTGGTGTTCATGTGCGTTCCACCTCAAACCTACTTCCGACACCCCTTCTTGCCCGGCACGGGGCGCTCGGTTTACCAGAGAATCTCCGGTTGTACGAGCGCCCCCAAGGCCGGCTCATTACGCGGTGCTAACTCACGGAGTCGGATCGGGTGTAATCCAATCCATGTACTGGATCTCACCGTCTACCAGCTTATGAACTGAGACCGGGTACACAACCGCGTGATTCTTAAGACCAAACGTCTCGGTTCCGCAAAGAACGGCTTCGCCATACAGGCAGTCCATCGTATCCATGGACTCCCATGCCGCTATGACATCCTCCGGCACTATGCTGTCGGCGGCCCTCATGGCCTCGACCAAGCACCACAGAGCGTTCGGGATCATCCCAAACCACTGTATGTCGGTGTCGCCGCGAGCATCCAAGACCTCCTGCAGAAGCGCAGGATTGCCCGGATCGTCAGTGGTGAAGCTCTTGCAGTTGATGATATTGGTGGCACCCTCTGGGCCGATGATATCCAGGGTGCTGATGGAGTAGTTGGGGAAGGTGACCGGCTTGGTATTGCCCAGCGCCCGCAGCGCCTTGGTGATGTTGCAGTAGGCGGGCGGAGTACCCAGCGGGAACCAGTAGGCGTCGGCTTCTTCCACAGCGTTCAGCTGCACGGCGATTGGATTGAAGTCGGTGGCTGAGTTGTTGTACAGGATCATGTCGCCGACGATGTTGAACCCGTTATCGGTGACCGTGTTCTGCCACATTTCGCGGGTATAGTTAACCGTCGACTCGTCAGCTGTGGCTATCATCACGTTTTTGACGTCCGGATACTCGCGCTTCAACGCTTTGATATCCGCGGAAGCCGACGCCGCCGGACCGTCGCTTCCCAGGAAACCGTACGGAGTATCAGGTCCCATCTCACCGGGAATGAAGGTGTTATACCCGGCCACGTGCATCACCTTCTCCTGCTCGAAGATTGGAGAGGTAGCCGCGTTAAAGAACGCGCTCGGGCCGATGGCAAACTTCACCTTTTCGTCGTAGACCAGCTTGTTGGCAGCAGTGGTGTTACCGTCCAGAGTGCTCTTGCCGTCCTGGGTCACAAGCTCGATCTTGTAGGTCGTGCCCTGGATGACCAGGGGGTACTTCTCGTTGATCAGGTCAGCAACCACCTGAGCATCATTGAGTTCACCCGCATCCACCGCAGAGTACCAGTCGGTGAGCTGACAGATAGCTCCGATCTTAAGAGTCTCCACCTGTCCGGAGGGCGCGGTGGTATCGCTGCTCGGGGCCGACGTCGTGTCGGTGCCCGTCGTAGCCGTAGTATCCGGTGCCGCGGTTGTCGTGGTCTCGTCGTCACCACCGCATGCGGCCAGCGACACGATACCCAGCAACAATATTAGGAATAGAACGCCTAGAGCCCATCTTGACCTTTTCATACAGACCCCTTACCAAGTGCTTATACGCCTTGCCTGTCGTTCATTCATCACTCTCTGTACGCTCCCTCTGGTTATGCCCCTGTCCTCAACCCCCTTTCGCTCACCCAGACGAGGACCGTGCGCTCCGGTTCCTCGTCTGCCTCCTGATGCTCTCTGACTACCTTACGCCATATCTCATGCCGGTACATATATCGAGAAGGTGTCAACCAACCATGTGCCGCTTGCCAAGTTTCCCCAGATCAGCCCCCCGACTAGCTGGGAAGACCTTTAAGCCTCCCCTTGCTGATGCCCCAGAAGTCCTCGATGGAGACATAGTAGTCAAGCTTGCGCCCTTCGACCTTCTCCCGCTCAGCCACCTTCTGGCGGTGGAAATCCTTGATGTCCTCCGGGATGGGTAGATTGCCAAAGTCGAGATAGCGGCACGCTCCGTCCTTGTCTCGGATACCGAGCACCTTGTCTTGCGCATGAACGTTGATCGACATGGGCGAATCGAGCACACCCGCCTCCACCGCCTTCACAGTGCCAACCGCGAGGTCGCCGTTGCCGAGTTCCAGAACCTTGTCCATGATGGCGTGGACTTCGGCCGTTCCTACTTCCTCTTCTTGACGAATGGCCGCGTTGTCAATCTCGAGCTTCTGATCGCGCCAGACTCCAAGAATCCACAGGGCCGCCAGGTAGCTCTCGCGGTGCGAGTCCATACTGGGCACACCGGCCGCCTCATCCACAGTCTTGACGGAAACGGCGTCGCAGCCTCCCAGCGCGGCAGTCAATGCTGTGTATCCGATGTAACCGAAGGCGCTGCCCATGTATTGCGGGAAGGGGAACAACGGCGACTGGCTGCCGAACACTCCGGCAATCTTGACATCGCTGTGTCCGAAACGGTCAAGATACTCCCGCATAAGCTTGGGAAGTATGTGCATATCGGCAAGATCCTGAGCCAGGCAGCCCTGCATATTGACCTGTGGGAAAACACTCTTCACGCCCTGCTCTGCAGAGACGAGCGATTCGATGATTTGAGTGGCCATATTAACGCTCATGGGAATGACAAAATTGGGGAGCCAGCCGTGCGTATCTGTGGTGATGGTCACCCCATGGTCGGCGTAGTAGCCAATAAGGCGTCCACTATATTGAGCCGTCTCGATGCACTCTTCGACCGTTGCTTTCTTGTCGTAGCCGGCGATCCAACCGAAGAAGCTATTGGGAAACGCGTTCATGCCCGAAGCAAAGGCGATCTCGGCAACCAAGGCCTGCCCGATTCGCGATGAACGAGGGTCGAGGGCGCCATCGCACGCCTCTACCACCTTCCGGTTGGTTTTAACCCCATGGTTGATGAGAGGCCAGCCGTTGATGACCGGTTTGCCCGTCCTAATGCTCTCCTGAATACCCTTTTCGACCTTCTGTAGCTCCAGGTTGCGGGTGTAGCTGTCGGTCGTAAACGGGAGGAGGTGTATCCCCAGTTCGTTAAGGGAGCGGATCAGCGCAATCTCGTCGTCGACCAGCGGCGTGCCCTGCCTGGGGAACAGAGAGATGCTGCCCTCTGCATGCACCTTTTCCAGTATCTTGTGGAACTTCTTGCTATCAGGCAGAGCCTTTTGGTATTCAACGGCTTCCTCGAGGTCCACCTCTTTGCCGGTGGGCCAGATGGCCAGCACCTCTTTATGCTTCTCCATGAACACATCTTCGTCGATGCGCTGTTGCTTCACCTTAATCAACGCCCGTCCTCCAATCTAGCGTCGGCCGCCCCTCATACACTCGATGAGCGGCCTACTCAGTCGTAAATGTACAGCTCTTCAACTCTGTCCGGAGTCGGTACTCCGTTCTCATCCCATCCCATAAGGGTGTAGTAATACTTCTTCGCCCGCTCCATCTTGTCAGGATCGAGCCCGGCGACAAATGGCCCATTGGTCTTGTCTTCGAAAAACCGGGGCGGCAACCTGTCATCATCAGCGGTCAGACCGTGCTTGACGTTGAACAACCGGGCCGCCGTCAATATGCGTTCGGAGCTGCGGATCAGCTCGGCCGTACTAACATCCCACCCCGCCACCGAGTTTAGGATGTCCGCGGGTTGCTTGAAGGTGACACCGACATAGGCCAGATGGCACGTAAGCAGACAGTCGTTGAGGAACTCCCGCATATGCCCCACTTTGAATAGCGCGACTTTCCGAGGCCCGATGTCCAAGGTTGGAACCGGATCGTAGAAGCCCAACTGGTTGAAATCCTTGATCCCGTGCTCAGCGGCCAGAATATCGTCGTGGATGTTGGCACAGTGATCCGCTCCGTTGGGATTAACCATGAAGCCCAGGGCAAACGCCGGGTTGAGACGTGGTTCGTGCATACCCGGATGGACGCTCTTGATCTCCACGGAGAGAGCCTCCGCTCCACGGCCGATCTTTTTGGCCGCCGCCTTCGAGCCCAACGACAGGAGAGCGCCGATACCCTCGCGCCGGCCGATGAGTTCCACACACTTGACCACGGCCGGGCCGTTGCCGAAGCTGAGGTCGAGACCCCCGGTGTCCTCAAGCGTCAGCAGACCTTTCTCAAAGCACTCCATGGCAAACGAGATCGTGTTCCCCACGGAGATGACATCGAGCGAGTAAGCATTGCAGAGTTCGTTGGCCTTGACCATGGCCTCCGGATCGTCGACTTCGAGGTTGGTGCCAAGCGCGCACACCGCCTCATACTCCGGGCCACCGTATTCCGGGTCGATGAAATATGGAGCACCGGACTGCAACCGCTTCTTGCAGCGAAGCGGACAGCCGAAACACCCTTCTTGGGGAAGACCCATCCGTTCTTTGAGCGCCCCGCCATGGAGGTTACCGATGCCCTTGCTGAACGGACCTCCCCTCCAATTGTGCACCGGAAGATGCCCGATGGCTTCCATACCCTCCATCTCCGGCCCTCCCGTGCCGTATTCCGGGAGTACCTGCTGGATCCAGAATTCCTTCCAGTGCTTCTGGGTCAGCCAATTGTTGAATGTCTTCACGCCTTCACGATCAAAGACGCGAGGACGGCCGGTTCCCCGCACTGCTACCGCTTTGAGGTTCTTCGAACCCATGACGGCCCCCAGGCCTCCGCGACCCGCGGCGTCGAATGGTCCGTGCATAATGCATGAGAATGGGACGAGATTCTCTCCACCGGGTCCGATCATCGCAACCCGGACTCTTTTGTCTCCAAGCTCTTCCCTTACGGCAGCCTGTGTCTCCTTCGTCATAAGACCCCAGAGTGCGCCGGCATCACGGATCGTAACCTCGGAATCTTTGACGGAGATGTAGACCGGTTTCTCCGCCTTGCCCTCTACGATGAGAACGTCGTAGCCGGCCTTCTTGAGTTCGGCGCCCCAGTGCTCACCGGACTGGCAGAGGGCAATGGCGCCACTTAGCGGCGACTTTGCGCCTACGCCGTTGCGGCCGCTTGCGTAGACGGGTGTGCCTGTTACGGGGCTGAGAGCAAACACCAATTTGTTGTCGGGGCCCAAGGCATCCGCTCCGGCGAGAACCTCCGTAAGGAGGATGTGCGAGATCAGTCCAGACCCGCCGATCCACTTGCGGTAGTAGCGTTCGTCACGCTCCTCAGTTGTCACCTTTTCGTTGGTGAGGTCTACCCGCAGGATCCTGCAAGTCATGCCACCCCACACCTGCTGGCTCTTATTGTCGTCTGTCATACTGTCTTTCTCCTGCGTCTATGCGCATCACGCGGAGATATCCCGCGGGCTCGGTAACATCAGCTGTTGGGTGAAAGCGGCAGGCCACCGGAGACCGGAAGGACTACCCCAGTGACGAAGGATGACATCTCCGACGCCAAGAAGAGCACAGGCCCTGTCATTTCCTCCGGCTCTCCCATGCGACCCAGAGGCGCCACCCTGCCCATCATGGCGAACAAAGCGTCGGTCTCTTCCTGGGTCTTTGACTCGACAACCGTATCGAAGAACGGCGTGCGGAACGGTCCGGGCATGATGGCATTTACGTAGATGTTGTGCGGTCCAAGTTCGGCGGCCATATCATAGGTCAGCCCGACCACTCCCGACTTGGCCGCGTGGTAATGGGGAAGAGCCTCTGGGGGAGCAATGGCACCAAGCGACGAGAAGTTGATGATCTTGCCGTATCCGTTGGCCTTCATGTGAGGAACCGCCTCCCGGCTGCAGAGGAAGATCCCCTTGAGATTGATGTCGACCACACGGTCCCAGTCTTCTTCTGTGAGAACGGTCAGATTGGTCGGCTTCCCATGCTTGCCGATGACTCCGCCCGCATTATTCACGAGAATGTCGAGTTTGCCGAACGCTGCGACGGTGGCGTCTACCATCTCCTTCACCTGATCGCTCTTGGAGACGTCACATTTGATGGCCAGAGCTTGCCCACCCGCAGCCTCGATCGCCTTCCGAGCTTCCTCGGCCGCCACCATGTCGACGTCAGCAATGGTCACCTTTGCGCCTTCTTTCGCAAACCGCTCAGAGATGGCCCGTCCCATCCCCTTCGCTCCGCCAGTGACTATGGCTACCCGATCCTTCAATAACATTGCCATCTCCCTTTCTGTGACATCCTGTCCTTGTACTCCGCCCCCAAATCCCACTGCGTTCCGCTATTCATCCGGTGCAGGCCGCAGCTCAATGTCCCAAAGATAGTCGTCCGATCTCCGAACAATTTCGGTCGCAAGACGCGCCCCGCATCGCGGACAGAAGAACTCTCTGAAACACATCTCGGCCACTATCTCCGCCGCAAATGAAGTGTACCCCGGGCCAATGGAGTCCACCGGATTCTCCCTCAACTTGCAGGAATCCTTGTAATTGGTCTCAACCGGACCCAGATCTTGCCCACACGTACACGCATAATGAACACCGGTGAACGTCAGAACTGCACCAAGCTGATCTCCGATCACCCGGCGTTCGGATCCCTCAGATGGCTCGACAAGACCGCGGGCTTCACGCGGCGGCAGGCTATCGGCCAACCGCTCTCTCTTGCGATTCTTCCGCTCCATTTCTGTCTTGCCCCCATCGACCGCCCCACTATCGCCGACTACCACCCCATACACGCGGAGCGCCTCGTCGACAGTTATCTTGCCTTCGGAGAGGTCGTTCGCGACCGCAGCCGGATCGCGATCGAGCGGGTCGCCGTAGCCAGCGAAGTTGGGCAGGTTGAGTGTCCAAACCGAAGTCGTGTCCAGTTCGACGGGCTTTCCCTTCCAGTAGAGCGGGATCTCTTCGCCCGATATCTCATCCACACCTTGTGGGATGACGCCCGCCGCAAGCCGCGCCCGAACATCAGTGCCCCGCTTGACCCGGAAGAAGGCCCGTCCGCCCGGATTGCCTCCCAGGAAACCTTGGCATTTCGCGAAGCTCTCGTTGTTGTAGACCTGCGTGTCGAGGGTATTAGTGCCGTGGAGTACCCAGGCTTCCTCCGCCCCTACTCCGCTTCGATGGTGGCCGGCACCGGCCGCACCCGCAGAGTTCTCCCGGCGAAAGAGGGTGAGAACCGGCCACGACATTTCATTATCTTCGACGTTTGATGCTTCCATGCCCGGCACCCAGTCCTGCCCTCCAGTGTCGATCCCGTCGCGGCCCGGCGAAGCCGGGAGCGCGCCGGGCGCCATTCCGGAGTGCATGGCCATGAAGAACCGCCCGTGCTGGTTAATACCGTTGAATATCCATCCACCATATGCATGGACATCGGCGATACCGATTGCCATGTCCCGCAGGGGAGGATCGGCGCAAGCCACCATCCTGGCGGTAGCACCGGTCGCCGTCGCCACGACCATGGGCATGTTGCAGACACCCGCCCCACTAATAGGAGCGGGGTAGTCGGCGCAGGTAATAGTCCCGGGCGTCGGCCGGAACTTCACCCTTCGAGCCATACCGCCACAGACGCCCCCGAGGTCGTAGGCCAGCATGAGGGTGAGCGGAGCAAGTACCCCGCCCACGAATCCGGCGTAAGTGTTGTTGATCGAGCCTATCTGCGGGGACGTTCCCTCGTTGTCTACATAGAGATAGTCCCCGTCCTTCACGATATTTACTTGGCTGATATAAATGCCGGTATCGCCGGGCAGTGCCGCTTCAGTGTACACACGCTCCGACCAGCGCCCATCAGGGATCATCCGCAGCTTCTCAAGAAAAGCCCGCTCACCCGCATCCAGGGTCTTCTTCATGACTGCTTTGACCGTCTGCGACCCATAGCGCTCCAGAAGCTTGAGAATGCGCTGCCGAGAGACGGTCAGGCCCGCAAGCGCCGCATGGAGGTCCATGGCCACTGTTGCCGGCACTCGTGATTGGCGCAGATAGAGCTGCTCCATGTCCACCCGCAAGCTTCCCCGTTCGACAAGTTTCATCGGCGGAAAGAGCGGGGGGTCTTCCCAGATGGTCTGGGAACCCAGGCAGAAACTACCCGGGGCAGGCCCGCCCACATCGCTGTAGTGCACCGAGTTGGCCACCCAGCAGAAGAGCTCACCATCCCAGAACACCGGCGAGGTCAGCTCGGTGTCTTGCTGGTGAGAACTCCCAACATACGGGTCGCTGCACAGAAAAACATCGCCGTCTTCAATCCCGGGCGATTCACTGCGGTTCTCGAGCACCCACTTGGTCATGATGCCAAGCGTGTTGGCAAGATACATCAGGTAGGGACCCATGAACATGACATCGCCGACCTCGGTCAGAATCGCGCATTGAAAGTCGCGATTGATCATGGTAATCGGCGATATGCTGAGTTTCTGGATGGTATGGCCGTTCTCAAGATTGATGTTCTGGAGACTGTTGCGGATCACCTCATAAGAGATGGGATCTACCTCAGTTTCCTCAGCGGT
>CAZOJR010000029.1:0-3931 GCA_964580165.1 uncultured Gaiellales bacterium | reverse complement strand
CAGATCGCCGATGCGCGGCCGGCCGGTCGCTTCAGCGGTATGGAGCCGGAGCCGGGGGCTGATGGAGAGCACCTCGGGCGGAGCATAACCGCGCACGATGCCATCCCAGACAACCTCAGTGTTTCCGCCGTCCGGCTGTTTCACAGTCCCGGTTGTCTTGCTGTTTGTCATAGAGCCCCTCCTACCGTTCCTTGCGCGGCAGCGTGGGCCGGCATCGAGGTACGTGGCTGGTCCAACCTCAGTAGGAAGTTGCCGAAAGCATCGCACTCGAGCATCTGGTCAACCCCGACTGCAACAGACGTATAGGGCAGCTCCACCACGGCCGGCCCGGGGATACGGTTGCCGTGGCGGATCTCGCGGCCGTCAAACACCTCACTCTCGACCCGTTCCATGCGATCGGGCCAGAATATCTCGCGCGTGCCGAGGCGCGCCGTCTTGGCAATGGATTTCTTGTACACCTTCTCGACGGCCTGTGAAGGACGATGCAAGTTCACAACCGCGTGAATACGGGTGGTAACCAACTCCACACCCTGCGACACCACACCGGCGCCATGACCGTAGAGTGCGTCATACATCGAGCGAAAATCATTCACGACCCCGGCCAGGGCGTCGGCCGTCAGTTCACCGGGCGGTATACGTACCAGTAGGCTGTGCAGCCACTGACCGCTGTAGCGCATAAGCCCGAAGCGCTCGATCTCGACCTCCTCGCTCGACTTACCCAGCTCACGCATGGAGTCGAGCGCCTGTTTCTCAAGGTCGGCCATCAGACCGTTCAACTCGTCGACCGGGAAGGGTGCGAAGAACACTTGCTCTTTCTCGATGTTGAGAACGAGATTGGACGTGGAACAGCCGTATGCGGATAGAGTGGAAGCCCCATTACCTAGCGGGACGACAACACCCTTGACACCAAGTTCTTGGGCAAACGCGAAGGCATGCAGCGGACCCGCTCCGCCATACGCGTAAACCGCGAAATCACGCGGATCATATCCCCGCACCACTGTCTGCTGCCGGATGAGTTCGGCCGCCCGTGCGTTGTTGATTCGCAGAATGCCCGCGGCCGTTTCGTCGGGTCCAAGCCCGATCTGCTCTCCCAGACCGGCGATCGCCCGTAGCGCACCCTCGCGGTCAAGAGGCATACGACCCCCGAGGAAACCTTCGGCCGATAGGAGACCAAGTACGACGTCCGCGTCGGTAACAGTGGGCTCGGTGCCTCCACGCCGGTAGCACACGGGGCCCGGGGTGGCCCCGGCACTCTCCGGTCCCACTCTGATTGAACGGCTAAACAGATCTATGCGAGCGAGGCTACCACCGCCACAAGCGATGGATGTGGTCTCCAGCTGCGGGAGTTTGTAGCGATACTGGTCAATGATCTTCTCTTCTCCGACCAGCGGCTCACCATTGATGATCAGCCCGACTTCGAAGGAAGTACCTCCCATGTCGGTCGCGATGATGTTCTTGTGTCCGAGTCCACGCGCCAGTGACAACGATCCCATGAGACCGCCTACCGGTCCGGAGCCCAGGGAAGTAAGAGGAATCTCGACTGCCTTGTCCGCAGGCAATACCCCGCCTGATATCTGCATGATGAGCAAGGGGGTCTTCAGACCAGAATCGCGCAGCCGGTCGGCAGCCCGCTGAAAATAGGCGGCAGATGCCGGGGCGACATAGCTGTTTATGACCGTGGCTACAGTACGCTCGTACTCGCCCATTCGAGGCGCCACTTGGTGCGAGCACGACACGTACACCTGGGGCGCTACCCTGCGTACGATCTCCTGGGCGCGCAACTCGTGATCCGGGTTCTTGAAAGACCAGAGAAACGCAATCGCGATGGCAGTCGCTCCGGCATCTTCCACCAGGCTACGCACCGCTGCTTCAACTGCCTCCTCATCCAGCGGGACCACTTCGTCACCCATGCAATCGACGCGCTCGTCTATCTCCCTGATGAGCGCCCGTGGCACCAACGGAACAGGCTTCTGAGTCGCTTGCGGATGGAACAGCAGGTCCAGCTCGGCCCCTGCGGTACGACCTGTACCCCTCATGATGAGAATCGCGTCTCCGTGCCCGGCCGTGGCAAGTAGCCCCGTCCGGGAGCCGCGCCGCTCCACCAACAGGTTGGTGCCCAGGTTGAGACGCTCAGTCGACGCGATCAGATCGGAGACCGAAGTTCCGCACTCCTCAGCCAGAGCAGCGAGAGCATCGAACATACCGACTGCGAAATCCTCTTTGGTCGTGGCCGCCTTCGCGAAGTACAGGCGACCCTCTTCATCCATGGCCGCACAGTCGGTAAAGGTGCCGCCGCCATCGACTCCTATGTAGTAGCCCACTCGCGCCGTCCCTCCACTCTAGCTGGATAGGTCTACCAGATTTCTTGCGTCTTCCAGATCTTCGAGCCGCGCCACAACCTCCACCAACTGCTGCGCTTTGGCGCTGGAGATCGGCTGCCCGGCATGGACCAGCAGATTCTCGAACTTGCGCTCGATATCGGCAAACGAGAGCGGCCGCGAGGGCGTGCCTGTGGGCAGATCACACTGCTCGACAAAGACGGCTCCATCGACCATCGTAACCGTTATGCGGGCCGGTTCGATGCCTTGATCACCACGATCGAACGCGTGATCGATCTGCACATCGGTCTTGGACGTAAGTCCAAGGATGTCGGGACTCTTGATGGCGTCTGCGGTGAAATCGTCGAGAGTGACCCGCCGCCGCGCCAACGCAGTCGCAGCACCCCAGACGATGCTGAACTGTGAATCCACCGGATTTCTGGGCGTAGCCTTGATCTCCAGAGGCGAACCCAGGAGCCCATAGGTTCCCTCACCGCACTCGATGACAATACTCTTGACATCCTCGGGACGGATGTCATGCTTCGCGGCGAGCGCAAGACCGGCATCGACGAAGGCATGCACGCCACGGCAGCACGGATAGGGCTTAATCGACACATTGATACCCTCGAAGCGCTTGCCCAGCTCGTCTACCAGCTTTGCTCTGGAATAGGCCCCCATGTGATACACCTTATACAGCCCCGCCTTACCTTCCAGGCAGTTCCGTGCGCCCGTGAGACCACGCTTTGCCATGAGGGCAGAAGCAATGCCGCCCCGCACCGCCATACCGGGGCCAAGACGCTTGGTAAGCGCCCCATCCTTGACCGGCTGACCGTTGCCCGAAGACTGGTGGTAGGCAATGCCGAAGGCGTTGGTCATCTTATCCTCGTCCATGCCCATGATACGGGCGGCCACACCCGCCGCGGTCATGTAACCGTAGAGAGTGGTGAGATGCCATCCATACGGGTGGATACTCTCACCCGGACGGGTCGCCAACCCGCAGCGGCAGATGAAGTCTGTGCCCAGAGCAATCGCGGTGATAAATTCCCGGCCGCTCAGTCCTCCTACATACTCAGCCATTGCCAAGGCTGTTGGAATGGCAACCACTCCCGGGTGCATGATGGCGTCCTCGTGGACATCGTCAAAGTCGAGGGAATGAGCCATTGTCGCGTTCACCTGTGCCGCATTGGGCGTAGGAACCTTATCTCCCCACCGCATGATGCGGCTTTGAGGAGCACCACCCCACTCGAGGACCAGATCTCTCAGCTCACTCACGCCGGCTTCGCACGACCCGCCCAGCGCCACTCCAAAGAAATCAAGGACCTGATCTTTGGTGATCCTCACTACTTCAGGAGGGAGATCCTCGTAGCGGATGTTGTGGAAGTTTTCGACGAACAGTTGTGTGGCGTCGGGGGTAGCATCATTGAGGTTGGAGGGTGTCATGGCGTCCTTTCTTTCCGATCAGTCCCAAGCCCTCGATCCGCCTATGTCATCAGCGGTCTCGAAAGCGGGAAGTGTAGGTTGACGGCCCGGAGCAGCGGGCTGAGTTTATTACTCATTTCTGCGGAGATCTCAAGCATTCTCCGCCCTATCTCGTGAGCCCTTTCGGGCGAAAA
>CAZOJR010000028.1:0-12855 GCA_964580165.1 uncultured Gaiellales bacterium | reverse complement strand
CGACAACAGGTCGATCGACGATATGACAAGCAAGGATATGTCGTACAAAGTCGCCGTAGTGCTGACCGAGAGGCTGAGAACTGAGCTGATGACCTGCGAAGACGTCGTCGCGACCGGGCGGTATCCGTACACGGGCCGGTTGGGCATCCTCTCCGACAAGGATAGGCAGCAAACCAGGGAAGCGATGGAACTGGTCAATACCTGGGATCTGCGGGATAGAGATTTTACGCAGATCAGCGACGGACAGCGACAACGGGTGCTACTGGCACGGGCGATCTGTCAGGAACCACAGATCATCGTGCTGGATGAGCCGACATCCTTTCTCGACATACGCTATCAGCTTGAACTGCTGACCACGCTCAGAGGTATGGTCAAGTCACGCAATATCGCGGTGATCATGTCAATGCACGAACTGGATCTGGCACAGAAGATATCGGACATCGTGATGTGCGTCAGCGGAGAATTCATTGCGCACTACGGTCCTCCAAAAGAGATATTCAAGAAGGACCTGATACACGCGCTATACGATCTGACGAACGGCAGCTACAACCCTTTGTTTGGGAGCGTTGAGATGGGCAGACCGCAAGGCGAACCGAGGATCTTCGTGATCGCAGGCGGTGGAACAGGCATCGCCGAATACCGCTCGTTACAGCAACAGGGTCTGCCGTTTGTGACGGGTATTCTGCACGAGAACGATGTTGATTTTCAGGTGGCTGCGGAGCTTGCCTCTGAGGTCATCAGTGGGCCAGGCTTTGTGACGATCAGTGACGAAACATTGCAGGCCGCGACGGCCCGTCTCCAATCGTGCGACACGGTGATCAACTGCCTGCAGACTTACGGCGAAACGAACGCAAAGAACCGGCTGCTGTACGAAAGAGCCGTCGAAATGGGCTTGAGAACTCTGCGGCATGCCGATGAGCTGCTCGAAGAGCAGCGTACGTGAAACGTAGTCACAGGTCTGCTACGCGCCGTGACCCGCGCTCGCCTCCGACAAGCGCGTCCGCTCCCGGGTCTTGTCTTATTTCCTCACCGGGGTGGTGTTCGCAACGGGCTTGGGTGCCACCGGCACGACGCCCGCCAGTTCCCCGATCACGTTGATCAGCTGAGCGTCACCGGGCACAACGACCTTGGCATTCTGGGAGAGAGCTTTTTCCACCGCTTCCAGCTTCCGTAAGACCTGGGCATTGCCGATGAAATACTTGTCGGCTGCTTCGTTCACCAGTTGGATGGCTTGGGCGCGCCCCTCGGCTTCTAGGATGCGGGCCTGCTTGGTACCCTCAGCCTTCTTGATCTCGGCCCGGCGCTGACCGTCCGCCTGGGTCTCGGTCGCGGTGGCGAAGTCGATGGCGGCTACCTTCTCGTTCTCGGCTTTCACCACTTTGTTCATGGTTTCCTGCACATCTTCGGGCGGATCGATCTCCTTGAGCTCCGTGCGCAGAATCTCGATACCCCAGCTGGCAGTCTCCGAAAGAAGGGTGCTCCGCAACTCGGAGTTGATCTTGCCGCGCTCGCTGTTGGCCGATTTCAGCGTGAGCGTGCCGATGATGTTACGGAGCGTGGTGCGGGCCAGGTTAACGATCTGGTTCTCGTAGTTGGCCACGTTGTATTGAGAAGCTTTGACATTCTCCTCGTCGGCTTTCACCTTGAGATACACCTGGGCATCCACCCGGGCGTTGAGGTTGTCGTTGGTGATGATCATCTGTGGTTGCGCTTCCACCAGCATCTCGCGTATATCTACCTTGAACATCCGTTCGATGATGGGGATTATCCAGTGGAAGCCGGGATCGGCATATCGATGATACTTGCCCAGGCGCTCCACCAGTCCCCGGTGGGTTGGCCGCACGACCCTGATCCCCGCGAGAAAGAGCAACAGTATTACAGCGACCACGATCACGATGACAATTGTGGTCATGCGAACCCCCTTTCGTCTGTTGCCGGTGACTGTGGGTGGTACTCCGGCTGGTGGCTCTCCATGCTACGTGCTGGCCTGGTCTTCGTCAAAGAGCAAGGCCGGACGATCAAAGAACAGGGCTGGATAAAACGGTCTCTCTGGAATCCTCGCTTAGCGCGTGCGAAAGCTGTCGCCAGCTGCCACGCGGCCATATCACCGGCGCGCTTGATAAGATCGAGTGGTAGGCCGGCACCGCGAAGCCGGGGCGGCGGTGTACTACTGCGACACATGACACACACGAGAGGATCGAGTCTTGACGCTGCATAAGGCTGTAGAGATAGGGGACCGTGTAGAGGACTGTGATCGGAGTTCCGGCGGCGGTTCCGGAGGCGTCTCCGGCGGTGGTTCCGGCTCTCGGGGTGGCCGTGGCTCCAGCAACTCTCGGGGCCGGAACTCTTGCGGCCGGAACTCTCGGGACTACCGGCTGCCCATAGCCGCGCTGATCTTGCTCGCGCTGATATGGGGATACAGCTGGGTGGTCATGAAGATCGCACTCGACTATACCCAGCCGTTCACCTTCTCCGCTCTACGCACGTTCTTTGGAGCTGTCTCGCTCTTTGCCGTCCTGCCCTTCCTGCGCCGGCCCCTCCGGCCGAAAGCTGTGGGACCCACCGTGCTCCTAGGTGTTCTTCAAACCACGGGGTTCGTGGGGCTGCTGACTTGGGCTCTCGAGGGTGGAGGCGCAGGCAAGACCTCGATTCTGACTTACACCATGCCGTTCTGGTTGTTGCTTATGGCGTGGGTGGTTCTGGGGGAGAAGCTCAAGGGCTTCCAGTGGATTGCGGTCGTTCTGGCTCTCGCCGGACTGGTATTAATCCTCTCGCCCTGGCGTCTCGAAGGCAAGGTGAGCGACTTCCTGGCTGTGGCGGGAGCGCTGTTCTGGGCGGCAAGTGCTGTCTACGCCAAGGTCTTGAGAAAGAAGCACCAGGTCGATCTGCTGTCATTGACCGCCTGGCAGATGCTGCTCGGCTCGATCCCTCTCATAGTTATTGCCGCGATCACCTGGACGGGCCCGCCCATCTGGAGCGGAACCTTCATTGTGGCTCTTGTATACGTGGCGATTTTGGGGAACTCGGTTGCCTGGATCCTGTGGCTCTACATCCTCGACTCGTTTAGCGCGGGGACCGCTGGCCTGGCAACCCTTCTCACCCCTGTGATCGGCATATCCTCGGCCTGGATCCAGCTGGGCGAGCAGCCCGGTCTGATCGAGGGGATAGGCATGCTTGCCATCATCGGGGCACTGCTTCTAGTAGCGGTGCGTGGGCTGGTCACAGGAAGAAGATCGCCGTGACTATCAAGAAGATGGGTCCCAGGACGGCTATCGAGTAGCCCATATAGCCGAAGAAGGATGGCATCTTGAGCCCGGAGCGTTCGGCGATGCACTTCACCGCGAAGTTGGGCGCGTTCCCTATGTAGGTGAAGGCTCCCATCATGACCGCTCCACACGAGATCGCTTTGAGAAAATCAGCTGGCGAAAAGCCGAGACCACTTATCATCTGGGTGGCGGTTAAGGCTCCCACGGTGTCGACTCCCACTTGTCCTTGAGCCACTGAAGTGAAGGCCAGATAGGTTGGGGCGTTGTCGAGGAACGCGGACAGGCCACCCGAGGCCCAATAGTAGTGCCATGGATGGCTGAGCCCGATCGATGCTCCGTGGGCCTGTAGAAGCGCGAGTGCTGGGATCATGGTGGCGAATATTCCGGCGAAGAGCGCGGCCACTTCAATGATCGGATGCCAGCTGAAGTGATTGGACGCTCGTGGCCCGCGAGGCCCGACTTTGAGCGACAGCATGGCCAGAATGACGAGGATCACCTCGCGGACGAAGGGGAAGTGGATAGTCTCACCCACATCTGTCAGGGTCCCGGAGAACAGTACCGCCACGATGACCAGAATGAGAAACAGTATGTTAATGCCACCCTTCAACCTCATGGGAACATAGTCTTGAATATCGATGCGCCGGGCGGGAGCGGGCTCTTTACGGTAGTAGTAGGTCTCCATGGCCATGTAGGCAACGAGCACCAGGCCGACCACTACCAGCCATTCCGCCCACAGATTCAGTGTCCATTCGAAAGGCACTCCGCGCAGGAAGCCCAGAAACAGGGGAGGGTCGCCCAAGGGCGTCAGGAGGCCGCCTACGTTGCTCACGGCGAATATGAAGAAAATCACCGTGTGTTTCGAACGTGCGCGCTCTGAGTTGGCTCTCAAGAGAGGTCTGATGAGAACCATGGACGCGCCCATGGTTCCGATGAAACTCGCCAAAACTGCCCCCACAGCAAGAAAGCCGAGATTGACCCGGGGAGTGGCAACCAGATTTCCGGTGATGTAGATACCACCGGAGATGGTGAAGAGGGCGAACAGCAGGATGATGAACGACACGTATTCTTCGGCGGTGGTCGCGGCGTTTTCGAGTCCCAGGTGTCCGTAGTGGGCCACCAGGTACACCACTGTCGGCACTCCCAGAACGAGAGCCACTATGCCTTTGTTGCGGTTGTGCTCGAACCAGTGTTCGCAGGTCAGCGGCATAATTGCCACTGCAAGTAGCATGCAGGCGAAGGGCGCTAGTGTCCAGAACCCCAGTTGCTGGCCAAGTTCGACGCTCGCGTTCAAGAAGGACTCCCTCTAATTGGACGACAGTGCCGGATGTGCAGAGGACGCAGGGGACAGCTTAATACCTGAGAAGAGGCACTGCAAACCCCATTCGTGAATGAGAGGGGCGATCTAAGGCGATCAACGGTGGTCTGGTTGAGGTGCGCTGTTATTGCCAACAGAGTTCGGGTTGCCAATAGAGTTCAGATGTTTCATCTGAGTTCAGACGCTTCATCTTATGGGTGTTATGCGGCATGATGGTTGACGTCCAATAATATGTGCGTTCCCGTGGAGCGAGGTATGCTGCAGACTTCTCCGGTCTTGGCTCTGGGGCGCTGCCTTTGCCTGATATCAGAGCCGGTTCGAACGAGATACGAGTTCGGGCAAACCGGCAGTCCGTTGAGGTCGATCGGCGGAAATAGTAGGAGGGCGTGCGATGAAGAAGGCGTTGGTCTTGGGAGTGATCCTGGCGTTGGTGCTGGGAGTGACCACTGCTGCCTGCGAAGGAGATGAAGAGTCCACCACCAGTCCGGCGCCAGAGACCACCACGGTGGTGTTGGAGACTACCACTACGGTGGAGCCGGGGACCACGACCACTGAGGCCCCGCAGACTACTACCACGGCTGCGAAAGAACCAATTCTACTCGAGTTCGCCACGACGTTTGCCCAGACCGGACCGCGCGGCAGGATCATTCAGAGATTCGTCGACTACGTGGAGGAGGCCACGGACGGGGCGGTCAAGTTCGAAGTCTTTTTTGACGGTGCCCTAGGGACCAGCATGGAAGAGCTGGGGCTTGCCAGCTCAGGTTCGGTGGATATGATTTCCCTCAATCATCTGCTGTACGCTGATCAGCTACCACTGCTCAACTTCCCCATGTGGGCCCCACCGGATGCGCAGACGGCCATCGACTACTTCAACTTCTTATGCTTTGAAGACCACGAAACATCCGTGCTCATCCAGAAGGAAGCTGCGACCAACAATATCCTCCTTCTTGGCTTCGTGGCCGGTGGCGGCAACGTGTTCGTCAGCAAAGAACCCTTTGAAAGTCTAGCGGACCTGATAGGCGGGAAGCTCGGCGTTGACGGATCTGCCTCGGTCTTCGAGGGCCTTGGATACAGTACCGTGCCGGTTCTCCCTCAGGACACATATGGCAGCCTGTCCGGCGGAGTCATCGATGCAACCCACATGGGGTTGGCTGCGGCGGTCAGCCTGAAGCTGTATGAAATTGCCCGGCACTACAGGTTCGACGGTACGTATGCGGCCGGGAATGCATTCTCCGTCAATCTCGATACGTGGGAGAAGTTGACGCCGGAGATCCAGGCTATCTTCCGCGAAGCGGCCGAGGACGCCGAGACCTTCAGCCTCGAGCTCAGTACTACCGAAACCGAAGCGGCAATCGCCATGCTGAGGCAAGAGGGCGCTGAGATCGGTACGCTGAGCGACGAAGACAGGACTCTCTGGCGGAACACGTTCTTCAGCGCAAGCGCTGCCGGCTGCATGACCCGTGCCGCAAATCTGGGCATCTTGGACGACATGACGCCGGTGCTCACCAAGGCCGCCGAGTTCACCGGCGCGACCTGGCCCACCGATTGATGCTAAGTCAGTGGATTGAACCGGCTAGAATGGCCCGCGGGATTGGTTGTGATAGCCCGGGGCCGATTGTGATTCGCGGGGTTGGTCAGCGCAGTTAGCGTAGCCGGCTGGCCGGCCCTGGGTCATGCGTTACTGGGCTTTGCCCGGTTCCCGGCGAACAGGTCGTAGATCTGCTTGGCGCCGGATAGAAATGCGAGGGCCAGCGCGACCCAGAGCATGTAGAGCGAGACGGTCTTCAATCCTTCCAAGCCGAGAATCCCGGCGATCAAGAAGAGCAGGAGGGCTATGCTCTGAAGGATCATCTTGATCTTGCCGAACGTGTTCGCGGAACGCGCGTTGCCTGTGCGCAAGAGTATGCCGGCCCCTACGGCGGAGAGCACCAGTTCAAGCACGATAAACCCGAGGATAATCTGCACCACGAGGTATTCATAGCCTATCCAGGTAAGCACCGCGGCTATCAGTAGTTTGTCGGCGACAGGATCGGCGTATGTGCCCAGCACGGTGATCTGGCCGCGGGTGCGGGCCATTGCTCCGTCGATGAAATCGGTGCAAGTAGCCACAATGAACACCGCTAACGCCCACCAGCGCAGCTCGAGGTGGAGGAGCACAAGCACCACCGGGATGAGTATGAACCTAAGCGCCGTAAGATGGTTGGGACGCACCCATCTAGGGAACGCCCAAAGAAACACTGCGGCTATCAACCTGTCGACGTTACGCTGAAAGGAGGGCCTCTCTCCGCCCTGTTCTGTGCCACGCCGAATGCCCCGAATCGGGCCATTTTGCGTCGGTTGTAAGCGCGTGTTGTCTACTACCATTGAGGCATCGTACTAGTTGAGGGCAATTATGTCGACTGGAAAACCGGATTGTACAGGCGCGAACGAAGCCGGATAGTGGCGAGAGCGGCAATGCTATGATGACGCACGGCAATTTACCGCCGGTTGATGACCGGCTACGCAACTCCGGGAGCGATCATAATGAAGACACCCGACCTCAGTCTTTCCGATCTGGGCTCGTATTTCCCCGACGATTTCACGCCTGAGCAAAGGGCAAAAGCCCAAACTGTCTTTCTCAAGGAGCTGGCGGCTTCCGTCCACAGGTTCTACCGGGGCAAGACCATAAGCATGCCGAAGGCAGGTGTTTACGGTTTCAACTGGTTCAACGTTTATTACACCCCCGGCGTGTCGATGATCTCCACGACCATCCGCGACAACAACGACGCCTCGTTCGAACTCAGTAACCGGGGTAATTTCGTGGCTGTGGTCTCGGACTCCACACGGGTGCTCGGTGACGGTGACGTGACTCCTCCCGGTGGCCTGGGTGTCATGGAGGGGAAGGCTTTTCTCATGAAGTACCTGGGCGGTGTCGACGGAGTGGCGCTGTGCTGCAACAGCTACAACAAGCAGGGTAAGCACGATCCGGACAAGATCATCGAGTTCGTCAAGATGCTCCAACCCAGCTTTGGTGCCGTCAACCTCGAAGACATCAGCCAACCAAACTGTTTCAAAGTGCTCGACACCCTTCGTGAAGAATGTGACATCCCGGTTTGGCACGACGATGCGCAAGGCACCGCAAGCGTGACTCTGGCGGGACTCATCAACGCTCTGCGGGTGGCCGGCAAGGAGATGAAAGACGCCAGGATCGTCCTCCTAGGCGCCGGCGCCGCGAACAGCACGGCGGCGCGTCTTCTTCTGGCGGATGGAGCCGACCCGGAGAAGATGATTGTCTTCGATAGCAAGGGTGGCCTCCACAAGGGCCGTGATGATGTGAAGGCCGACACGGCCTACTACCGCAAATGGGAGATCTGCGAAGCCACGAACCCGCGGCGCATCGATACCGAAGAAGAGGCGCTGAAGGGAGCCGACGTCATCATCGCGGCATCCAAGCCGGGGCCCGGGACCATCAAGCCGGAGTGGATTCAATCCATGGGGCCCAAGTCAATTGTATTCGCGTGTGCCAACCCCGTGCCTGAAATCTATCCCTATGCGGCCAAGGAAGCGGGCGCCTACGTTGTAGCCACCGGGCGGGGTGACTTCCCCAACCAGGTAAACAACTCCATCGGCTTCCCGGGCATTCTCAAGGGAGCACTGATGGTGCGCGCTCGCAAGATCACCGACGAAATGGCTATTGCCGCTGCGCATGCGGTCGCGAATTTTGCTGAAAAGAGAGGCATCAATCCGGACTACATCATGCCCACCATGGAGGAGACCGAGGTCTTTGCCCGAGAGGCGGCCGACGTGGCGGTTCAGGCCATCAAGGATGGTGTGGCGAGAGTAGAGCTAGAGTGGGACGAGGTATACAAGACCACCCTGGCCGACATCGAAGAAGCTCGGGCGATTATCGATCTGCTTCAGAAAAATGAGTTCATCAAACCGCCTACTCTTGAAATGCTGATAGAGGCCCGCGACAAAGCGGTAGCCGCGGCCAGGTAGTCAAAGGGGGTAGAGATGTTTCGAATGGATCTTGGAGGCTGGGATTGGGGATGGGGATGGGCCGCGCCTGTTGGCGGCATTCTCGTACTCGGCATCTTTCTGGTGCCGTGGTTCTTCTTTCTTCTCAATCTCAACGGCCTTCTCGAACGGGTGAAGGAGCAAAACCGGGCCATTTCGCCGTCCTCTGTGTGGCTGAACTTTGTTCCTCTGCTCAATCTCGTGTGGTTTCTGTACACGGTGTTGAAGGTCAGGGATTCGGTGAGGACGGAGTACGGATGGCGGCGTTGGGAACCCGACGGAGACTTCGGATATAACGTTGGTGTTGCGGCCGGCGTGTTGCTGATAGCCAGCGTTTTCTTCTGGTGGATCCCGCTTATCGGGTGGGCGGTTTCTGTCGGATGGTTCGTGTGCTGGATCATCTACTGGCTAAAGATGTCTGAAATCAAGAAGCGACTGGAGCAGGGGACTGCCTGGAATGGCACCGCTTCTTCTCCACCGCCTTACTCCGCTTCCCGTCCACCGTATTCGAGCCAGGGCGGGCCGGCACCGTCCGGTTCTTCCGGCTACAGGCCCCCGACTTCCGGGGCTGCGGCATCTGGAGCGGCGACTGCTGCGACATCCAGACCGGTGACCCCGGCATCTGGACCGGCACCTGGATCGGCGGCCCCGGCGGGCGAGACGGCTGCGGCATCTGGTCCGGCAGCCCAGGCGGCCGAGCCCGGGGCGACCGGTCACCCCGGCGAGAAAGCAGGCCGGGAAAAGGAGAAACTCTGCATGGCTTGTGGGGCGCCCTATGATTCGGCGGACAAGTTTTGCCGGTCGTGTGGGCTGCCGCTTCCCAAAGAGCGGGGATAATCTTTCGCCCGGTCAGTCTTCGCCGTTTATGAAGAGCCTTTCGGTGCGGTCCAGAGCGATATCGCAGGTGATCTCATAGTTGATGGTCTCCAAGCGGCGGGCCACTTCTTCAACTGTGATACGTTCCGCGCCGTCGGCTCCAATGATGGTCACGGGGTCGTTTACTTTCACCTGCCCGTCGGTTCCCACATCGACGCCGAACGAATCCATCGAGATGCGGCCTGCTATCGGATATCGCTGCCCGTTGATGAGCACCTCCCCGCAATTGCTGAGGGCTCGAAAAACGCCGTCACCGTAGCCGATGGGTACCAAGGCCACATTTGCCGGCCGGGAAGGCCGGAACGTGTGTCCGTAGCCAACGCCCTCCCCAGCGGTTACCCGCTTGACGAGTGCGACCTGAGATTTCCAGGTAAGAGCCGGCCGGAGTCCCTCGGCTATAGGGTCACCCTGCCAGGGAGAGAGGCCGTAGACTGCGCACCCGCAACGGACCATGTCAAGGTGTGACTGGGGAGCACAGATCGTGGCGGCGCTGTTGGCTGCGTGGGCGATGATCGCCGGCCATTCCCTGCGAACCTGCTCGACGGCTGGTAGGAACCTGTTGAGTTGGAAGTCGATCGTAGCCGGATCGTCCGGAGCGCAGGCGAAGTGGGTCATTACGCCGGCGAGTTCGATCTCGCGGATACCCATGATTGATTCGAGAAAGTGGCTGATCTCGGAGGGAAAGAGGCCCTGGCGGTTCATGCCGCTGTCCACCTTGAGGTGCACGCGGGCATTCAGCCCGGAGTCACGAAGCCGGGGAAGTACGCTGGCCATGTGGTCGCTTACCACCGCGAATTCGACTCCTTGCCTGGCCATCTCCTCGTACTGATCAAAGCTGTAGAGGGGACCCATGACCAGGATGGTGCCGGCAAATCCAGCATCGCGCAGGGCGACCGCCTCCTCGGCCGTGGCGACCGCCACTCCCTGTGCGCCCGCCGCCACTGCGGCCCGGGCCACCGGAAGGGTCCCGTGTCCGTATCCGTCGGCCTTGACGGCGACAAGCATGCGGCTACCGGGGGAGAGCACGCTGAGCAGGTGGGCTACGTTGTGCCGGATGGCGGCCAGGTCTATGAGTACGCTGCTTCGTGGAGAAGTCTTCATCGGGACAAAAGCCTAGCACACACGACCGCGCGGAACCATGCGCCGGCTGCCTGCGTGGAGATGGGTTCGACTGGGGAGGAACGTGACGAGTTTATGCGCCCGGAGTGCCGTCTGGGTCTCTGGTGGATATGAGTAAGATGGCGACATCATCGCCGAAGTGGCTGCCACCGGCGGTCTCGATCTCACTCATGAGCGCATCCACAGCCTTGTCATTTGGAGTTGCGCTGGTCCAAGACTCAAGACGTTCCATGAGCCGGTGTTCGCCGTACCGCTCAGACGAGCCGGGCGCTACCCGGGCTTCAATGAGCCCGTCAGTGTATAGGAATAGGCTCCAGCGTGGCGGAAGTGGGAAGCGGCTTGACGACCGGGAGATGCCGCTGTCGAAGCCCAGCGGCGCGACCGGTTTGGTGTCGAGCGAAGAAACCATGCCGTCCGCGATGAGAAGGGGTGGCAGGTGCCCTGCGTTGATGAAGGAGACCACCTGCTGTTCAAGGTCGATGAAACCGGCGATTATGGTCGCTAATACGACCGGCTCAGCCTTCTCGGCCAGCAGCACCGTTTGCATGATCTTCACTATTTCTGGAAGGGGAATTCCCGCTAGCACCAGTGCTTTCCAGGTTGAACGGAGCGTTGCTCCCAACGCGGCCGCGTCGGGACCATGGCCGCTGATGTCGCCGATGATGAAATGTAACTTGGTGTCTTCCGCGGAGGTTGAACCTACGAAGTCGCCTCCCAGACGCAGACGTTGTTCGCCTGTGCGGTACCTGGTGGTCACGGTCAGGCGGGGGTGATCAACCGGCGTCGAAGGGAGCAGGCTGGCCTCGAGCCGGGCGTGCAGCCGGTCTACAGCCGCATTGGCAAGTGCCATCGCGGCCTGGTCGGCGAAACGTTCGACGATGACCAAGAAGCCTGGATCGGGCTCTTCTCCCGGCCGGTCCCAGGAGAGCACCAGCAGGCTCTGCGATTCATGTTCGGCGAGTCGCGTAGGCACGCAGAGCACCGAGCGGGCGCTGCCCTGCTGGATGAGTCCGGATAGCCAGGGCGGCAGAGGATAACCGGGGTCGGAGATGTCGGGGATGAACGTGGGGGAGTGAGTGAGTAACTCGTGTATCGGTAGTGTGCCGGCGGTGAACGGGAACACGCGGCCGGTACCCAAAGCCTGCACAGGTGGTCTTCTGTCCAGCACGCGCAGCCTATCGCTTTCCACCCGGAAGAGCGCCGCTCCCGTGCAGCCGAAGGTGCTGAGCGCCGCTTCACAAATCGCTTGGGCCACCTGTTCCTGGGTGCCGGTGATTTGGAATGAGGGAGCGAGAGCGCAAAGACGGTCGAGTGTTTCGTGAAGCTCGCTGGCCTGCCGTTGCGCCTCGGCTTGTAGAGCGCTGTGCCAGGCTATGGCCGCCTGGTCGGTGAAGCGCTGGATGATTGCCATGAAATCCTCGGTCGGACGTTCGATCGCGTGGGTCCAGCCAAGAGAGAGCAGCCCTACCGGACCGGTAGTGCTGGCAATGGGTGTGCGGATGCCTGAGACGATTCTCAGTTCATCCCGCAGCTCCAGAGCGGGACCTCCGGCGGGTGTTTGCCGTGTATCTCGGACGAAGTAGGGGCGGCGTCCCGCCAATATCTCCTCGGTATCAGGAAATTCCGCCAGCGGAACTGTGAAGCCCGGAACGATGCTCTTCGACACCGGAGTGATTGCCAGAATCTCCATCACGCTGTCTTTGATGATGTATACACGGGCACCGTCCGCGCCGAAGGTATCGACTGCGGCCTCGCAAATGGCCACGGCGGCTTCGTTCAGATTCTTGCTCTGGTAGAACTGAGGACTGAAATCCATGACCCGTTCGATCTGCTCTCTGGCGGAGAGCGACCGGTTGAGGGCCAGTCCGAGCGCGGTTTCCCGGCGGGCGACCTGTCGCCGCAGGTAACTCACGACCAACCCGGTGGCGGCAGACGCTCCGCACCATACAAACGCCGAGATGATCGCATTGGCAATGCCGGTAGATGTCCCAAAGTCGGCAAGAACGACGAAGGAAACGGCCACTCCCGCAACCGCCGCCAATAGGCCGACAACAGCGCCGGCGAGTCCGGCAGCCAGAACCGAGACGAAGACCACGCCTGCGCCCACGGGGTCAAGGGGATAGAACGTTGCTCCGGTCTGGTGTACCAGGCATATCACAGCGACCTCGATTGCCACGGCGGCTGCGAACACAATCCAGCGATACCGCCGGAACCGGCCGCCGGACGCCAGAAGAAGATGGTCCAGTTGCCGCGGGCGATCGCCATGCCGGTCACGTTCATCGC
>CAZOJR010000027.1:5969-12855 GCA_964580165.1 uncultured Gaiellales bacterium | reverse complement strand
GGGATTGATGGCTTCTGGGGCGGCATATGCAGTCTGTGCATCGCGACGCAGCGAGAGGTATGCAGGACGCGGGAATCCGCAAGCAGACCGGCCGCCAGGGGGCCCCGTTGATGCTCGACGCTGATGTTGCGCGCACAAGTCAGTGCGGTGTACTGGAGTTATCTACAGTGGATAATCATTGTTAGCGACATCTTCAGGAGGTCGGATGGAGCCCCGTATTAGCATCGTTTCGCTCGGAGTCGATGATTTGCCCCGTGCTATCCGCTTCTATCGTGACGGGCTCGGATTGCCCACATCCGCGGCTGATGACGCAAGCATTGCGTTCTTCCAGACTCGGGGTACATGCTTGGCTTTGTATCCAAGAGACGGAATTGCAGCTGACATTTCTCCCGATCTTCCATCCGCGCCTTCGCCGTTCTCGGGTGTGACGCTCGCGTACGTGGCGAGATCCAAGCAGGAGGTCGATGACACGCTCGCGTTGGCGGAGCGTGCCGGCGGCACGATTGCCAAGCCCGCAGAGCAGGTATTCTGGGGTGGCTACAGCGGGTACTTCAGAGATCCAGACGGCCACTACTGGGAGGTGGCGTACTGGGACGGGTGGGAGCTAGAGTCCGATGGAAGTCTGGTGATCGAGTAGTCGCTAACAAGCGCGTGCAGCCGACATCCGGTGTTGCCTACTGCATGGCGTACCATCTTCACTACCAAAGGAGGTACCGATAGTGAGTGCGACGCCTATTACTGTTCCCATCAGCGAGTTGCGTCAGGATGCTTCTGGCATCGTCAAGCGTGCGTCGGCTTCTGGAGACCCTGTCTTCATCACGCAGCATGGCCGTGCCTCAGCAGTCCTAGTGAGTGCTGGCGCCTACGAGAAGACTCAGCGTGAGCTTGAGATCCTGCGGATCCTGGCTCAGGGGGAGGCCGATATCGCTGCCGGAGTCGGTCATGATCTGGATGCGGTGATGGCGGAAGCTGACGAGATTCTGGACCGCGAGTGATTGTCAAACTCACGCCGCCCGCGCGTGCGCAGCTTCTCGCGGCTGTGGCATACATCAATGCTGATCAACCTACTGCGGCCCGCGGCTTCAAGATGCGAGTGGATGGCGCGTTGCGTCGGCTGATCGATTTCCCAGAGTCTGGAAGGGTCATACCGGAGTTCAGCGGGCTTGGCTTTCGCGAGGTGTCGGTCGGCTCGTACCGCTTGTTCTATCGCATCCAAGGGAACGATCTATTGACCTACTGGGTCATCATGTCCGCGGCGGACGGTCCGCTGTGGCGCGACGGGTTTCGCTCGGATGAGGATGATCCCGATGCACCATACGTAGTATTCGCGGAGCGTCTTGGAGACCAGCACGGTCTGTTCTATCTCCACGGTGCGCTCCATCTCTTTGTCGCTCACGGGGAGCTTCGAAAACACACTTGGGTTCGAACGGGAAGGCCTCTGACTGAACTCATCTGCGAGAGCCTCGCTGAAGGGGATTATCCGCTGTTCGTGGCTGAGGGGGACCCTGCCCAGAAGCTTGAGCAGATTCAGCGAACCGGGTACCTATGGTATTGCCTCGATAAGTTCGCAAGGATTAAGGGGCCGCTTGTGATCTCTGGTCACTCCCTCGGTCCTTTTGATCAGCACATTGTCGATGTCATTGGCGAAAACACCGACCTCTCGCATATCGCAGTGGGGCTTCACGGTGGCATCTCCAACCCCGGCAACCAAGCAATTCATGCGTTCGCAGAAACAATGAGAACTCACCGTACGCGGTCGTGGCCAAGCGTGGACTAGGGCTTCAACTCCAGATCTCCTACTTCCAGAGTGAATCAGCGCAGGTCTGGGGATAAGCGGCCAGCTGCCTTCGCGCCCAGCGTTCGTGGCACCTTCGGGCGAAGTTGAACCGCCGGTCGGCCAGACCCAGCGACCAGACTTGGCATTGGCATGGAATATACTACAGTTATCAGTAACTATGGTAACTTCTATTCATGTACAGACCGACTGGACAAGCTCTGTTGGTCGCGGCAGAGACCTTCGCGCGTAACGGAGGGATCATGCGCACGTCCGATGCCATCGACGCCGGCATTCAGCCCAGAACCCTCTATTGGATGCGTGACGAAGGTCTTCTGGAGCGTCTGAGCCGCGGGGTCTACCACCTGTCGTCAGCTCCGCTCCCGCCTCAGCCGGACGTAGCCGCCGTGGCGCGGAGGGTGCCAGGCGCCGTCCTGTGCCTCGTGAGTGCGCTTGAGTTCCATGAGATAGGCGCCGAGATCCCGGCGGAGGTCCAGATTGCGCTACCCCGGGGCACCAAGGCGCCCCAAATCGACTACCCACGCGTGCGGGTGTTCCATATGAGCGAGGCGTCTATCAAGGCGGGCGTCGAAGTTGCTCAACTGGGCAGTGCACCGATCAAGGTCTTCGGGGTCGCCAAGACCGTCGCCGACTGCTTCAAGTACCGTAACCGCATCGGACTGAGCGTTGCCGTTGAGGCGCTACAAGAGGTGATCCGCGAGAGAAAGGCGACTCCGGGCGAGATCATGGAATTCGCGAGGATCGACCGGGTCTCCGGAATCGTTCGCCCCTATCTTGAGGCCTTGGTGTGAGCCCGAGCGATGTGAGGCGCCGCCTACGCCAGCGGGCAGACGAACTCGGACTGGATTTCCAGCAGGCGATTCAGTACTACGCCATTGAGAGGTTCCTATTCCGGCTCTCCAAGAGCGACTTCGCCAGCGCCCTCGTCGTCAAAGGGGCAACCATGCTACGAGTATGGGATGGTGCGATCGCCCGACCAACCAGAGACATCGATTTCCTTGGGCACCTCGACTGCTCCCCCGAAGCGGTGGAAGCCGTTGTGCGGTCTTGTCTCGCCGCCGATGTCCCGGATGATGGCCTCACATTCGATGAAGTCGCTGTCACGGGGCTGATCGGCCTGGATGGCAAGTACCCCGGCGTCCGGGTGAAGATACGCGGCGCTCTTGAGGGAGCGAGATTCGTGCTGCAGTTGGATATCGGGGTTGGCGACGCCACTGTCCCGCCCCCAAGCTGGGTTGACTACCCGACGCTACTGGGAGGTCCCTCGCCGCGAGTTCTCGCCTACCATCTCGCCACAGCTGTGGCTGAGAAGTTCGAGGCCATCGTGAGTCTGGGGTCGGTGAACAGCAGGATGAAGGACTTCTACGATCTGTGGATGCTGGCGACGACCCAGTCCTTCACTGGGCGACAGCTTCGCGACTCCATTGCGGCGACGTTCGCAAACCGCCAGACCAGGCTGCCCACCGAAGTGCCAGTTGCCCTGACCCCGGAGTACGCTGAGCAGGACAGAGTCGTTTCGATGTGGAACGCGTTCGCTCGCAAGCTGCATTCTTCCGGCATCACTGCACCTTCAAGCCTCTTGGATGTCGTCGACACTATCGACAGATTCATCATGCCGCCAGTACTCGCCGCCGCTCAAGAGGAATTCAATGCGACTTGGAGCCCCGGACACGGGTGGCGATGATGACCACCACCGGCCGCGGCAAGAACACTCGGGCCCTTGGTCGGCATGTCGGCGGTGGCAACCTCAATTCCCAGGCCGGCGATCTCGCCGCCACCGCGTGTTGGGGTCACGCCGGTAAAGGTGGCGTCACCATGCCGGGCAAGGGAAAGAACATTCTTAGACCGTATACCTCCGAAGAACGGGGGGCCATCGAGCAAGGGGCTGAGACCCCCAGGGCCGATACCTGAAGCCCGAGAAGGTGCGCGAGGTCATGCGCATGGCCCGGTGCCGGCCATTCTGCTACTGCAGCCAGTGCTGGATGCGAATTATCTGGCGGTGAAGAACACATATCCGTGGGGCGAAGCGTCATAATGATGATCATCGTCAACGATATGAGTGTCCTTATGATCCATACCGTCCGACCGGAGCGCTAGACTATCGCCATGGCTTTCGACCCGAAGATCCCGTATAACGATCTGTCGCCGCTTCCTCCACCCGTGGAGGTTGAGACAAAAGCGGTGCTGAGAAGAGCGGCTGCTGCAGGCCGGGCACTTGCCGAACTCAAGGGGGTAGGCCAGACGATTCCCAATCAGGCGATGCTCGTCACGTCCCTTGTTCTCCAAGAGGCCCGCGCAAGTTCGGAGATCGAGAATATCGTGACTACAAACGACGCTCTGTTCAGGGCGTTCTCATCTGATTCGGCATCCATCGACCCTGCTACCAAGGAGGTTCTGTCCTACCGCGAGGCGCTGTGGGCAGGGTATGAGGCACTCCAAACACGTCCGATGCTCTCGACAAATCTCTTTATCCAAATCGTTCAGACGATCAAGAAGAACGGGGCGAGCATTCGTAGTGTGCCAGGGACCGCAGTGGTCAACTCGGCCACTGGTGCGGTGATCTACACGCCCCCTGAGGGCGAGTCGGTCATTCGGACCAAGCTCAAGGAACTGGAGGATTTCATCCACGCCGACGACGGAATGGACCCACTGGTGAAAATGGCGCTAATACACTACCAGTTCGAGGCGATTCACCCGTTTCTAGACGGCAATGGACGAACCGGGAGAATCGTCAACATCCTCTACTTGGTCATGCAAGGACTGCTGGACCTGCCGGTGCTTTACCTCAGCAAGTCGATCATCGAACGGAAGAGCGACTACTACAGTCTGCTTCGTGATGTCACTGAGAAAAAAGCCTGGGAGCCGTGGACCCTTTATATGCTGTCCGCCATCGAAGAGACTGCCATCATGACGCGGGAGAAGATTCTCGCAATCCGGGATCTCATGGCGGTGATAGCCGTCAAAGCGAAGACGTCTCTGCCCAGCAGGGTCTATTCCAAAGAGCTGATCGAATTGCTGTTCCATCAGCCTTACACAAAAGTGCAGTTTCTCGTTGACGCAGGGTTGGCGAAGCGCCAGACCGCAGCTTCGTACCTGAAGGAGCTTGAGCGGATAGGTGTTCTCGAGCCTCAGAGGGTTGGCAGAGAGAACCTCTACTTAAACAAGGCCTTATACGACCTGCTTGCTCGCTGACGTGTCGATGATTTCGACATGTTCCACAAACGTGTCGATAAATCCCGATTATTTCGACATGTTTCCAGGCGGCCCATCGGTGGGGACAGGACCCATGTTAGACTGTATACCTCTGAATAGCAGTGAAAGGGACCGGGTAATGGAGATCTTCAATGTCGGTGCCGGAGCCGTGATCTGGCCGCTACTTAGTTGCGCGTTTCTCGCCCTCCTCATCGCGGGCGTTGTCGCGATTGCACGGTTCTTCATGCGGATGAGCCGCCGAGTCGACCACCTCGGGGATACTGTGGACAGACTAACGCGGGACGAGGACAAGCCACAGGACGCATGAGTGCATTGCCACCACGCGTGGATGCTGGCCAACAAGCCGGTGCAACGGACGGCCGAAGCCGCCGCTGACCGGCCGAGACGTTTGAAATACAGCTTCCCTCGACTCTCGGGACTTGGGCCATCGTCTAAAAGCGGTATGGTTTCTATACCTTAATGGTGTGTGGGGGCTGCTGGTGGCGTTCGAGTTCGATGAGGCCGAGTCCGAGACGAACGCGGCCAAACATGGTATTGACTTCGTCGCTGCCCAAACGCTCTGGCTCGATGAGCGTCTAATCGAGATTCCCGCCAAGACGGTCGACGAGCCGCGTTCGCTTGTCATTGGAGCTATTGGGGGCAGACACTACTCGGCGGTTATCACGTACCTTGAGGGTCGCGTCCGGATCATCTCGGTCCGGCGTTCTCGGTCAATGACCAGTGGCGCATCTGCTTCCGGTTCGAAGACGGCGATGCCTATGAGGTTGAGTTCTGCGATTACCACTAGAGGTGGGGAGATGAGTATTCCAAACGATACCCCGATAAAGCGCCGGCCCACCCACCCGGGTGAGATCTTGCGCGAGGACTTCATGCCCGATTATGGCCTGACGGTCAGTGGCCTCGCTGATTTGCTTGGCGTCTCGCGCCAGACCGTGAATGAACTTCTCCGTGAGCGGCGTTCGTTGTCTCCAGAAATGGCGCTCCGCCTGTCGGCCCTTTTTGGGAGCTCGCCGGAGTTTTGGCTGAACCTACAGCGTGCAGTCGATCTGTGGGATGCTCGGACTGCTGTGAATGACGAAATACGTCGCATCAAACCACTGTGTGTTGTCTGACAAGATGGCATGGTGGACAGCTTGGGGATGCCGCGGCCCGGCTGGGACTTTGGCGTTGTAAGAGAAGGGAAGGCACGATATGGCTGTACCTGATTTCCAGAGCTTAATGCTTCCACTCCTGAAGTTCTGCGCAGACGGCAGAGAGTACACCAACCGTGAAGTGCTCGACGCTCTCGCTCGGGAGTTCAACCTGTCCGAGGACGACCAGAAAGCACTGCTGCCCAGTGGCCAGCAGTGCGTATTCGATAACCGCGTTGCGTGGGCGCGTGCCCACATGAAGATGGCGGGCCTTCTGGAAAACACGCGGCGCGGTGTTTTCTGTATCACAGAGCGCGGGCAAGAGGTTCTAGGCAAGAAGCTAACGGAGATTAACCTCCATTTCTTGCGGCAGTTCCCTGAGTACGAGGCGGCCCGCGGGAAGCACAAGGAGAACCGGCAGCTGTCCGCCTCGGCGGCGGAAGACCAAGAGGCTGAGACTCCGGCGGAGCGACTTGAGGAAGCATACCAGACGCTCCGCGAGAATCTCGTAAGCGAGATTCTCGCCCAACTGAAATCGGCTTCGCCTATCTTCTTTGAGAAGGTTGTGGTCGAGGTTCTAGTCAAAATGGGTTACGGCGGTTCTCGGAAAGATGCGGGACAAGCCATCGGGCGAAGCGGAGACGAAGGGATCGACGGTATCATCAAGGAAGATCGCCTTGGGCTCGACATCATCTACATCCAAGCGAAGAAATGGGAAGGCCCCATCTCCCGGCCAGAGATCCAGAAA
>CAZOJR010000027.1:0-5959 GCA_964580165.1 uncultured Gaiellales bacterium | reverse complement strand
TCGCGGGGGCTCTTCAGGGTAAGCGCGCTCACAAGGGGATCTTCATGACTACGTCTCGGTTCTGCGACACGGCCAAGGAGTTTGCGGCCAATATCGACAGCAAGATTATCCTGATCGATGGGCAGCAACTGGCCCAGTACATGATTGACTTCGGCGTCGGCGTGGCCACCGAGGCCGTGTATGAGGTTAAGAGACTCGACTCAGACTACTTCGCAGACAACTGAACAAGGAAATGCTCAATAGATCGCAGCTCTATTACAGGGCAGTTCTCGCGAAACTTGTCAGGTCGGATAGGCCAGATGCATTGCGTCTGATCGAGACGTAGCCAGCGGTGTTTTATTCCCGACAAGACGGACGTATTGTCCTGCCACATGACAGGAAGTCTATTCGAATCGGATGGCATGGGCACAGGCGCCTTTTCACACCAAAGTCACTAATTGTTCACTTTAGTTAAAATATACTTGTATTAATTGGCACCAGGATGTAGACTCGTGCCATGATAGCGACAGATCCTGAACTCTATTCAGTTCTGCGGCAATTTAACCCGTGGTGGGGGGGCGCTCGCCTCGCCGGGGTTCCGAGCTGGCGCCGTGCAGCCTTCGCTGAGATCGATGCCTGGATCAAGAACCCACCCGGCGGTCGAGCCCTTCTTCTTTCTGGAGCGCGCCAAGTCGGCAAGACTACTCTGTTCCTGCAGGCGATACAGGACCTGATCGGTCGGGGTGTTCCTCCACAGAATGTCCTGTATGCCACGTTCGATCATCCCCTCCTGAAGCTGGTCGGACTGGAGACGGTCCTGCGCCTGTGGGCGGAGCATGAGGTCCCCGCGGAGGGGCCGCAGTACCTCTTCCTCGATGAGATTCAGGTCGTCAAAGATTGGCAGACGTGGCTCAAGCATCAGGTGGACTTCGAGAAGCATCGCCGCATTGCAGTGACGGGATCTGCCACTCCGCTTACCCGCGAGGGCCAGGAATCTGGAGTCGGAAGGTGGCACACCATTCGCCTGGCCACACTGTCCTTCTTCGAATACCTCAACATTCGTGAAGCGGAGAAGCCTCAGGTTCCCGAGGTCGCATCACTGGCGCAACTCCTCAAGTGGCCGCCACACAGATTCAACAAGGTTGCGCAAGACGCCACACCCCTCGTGCTGCTGTTCAACGAGTATCTGCTCCACGGCGGTTTTCCTCAGGCTGCGCTCGTCGCCGACGTTTCCACGGCTCAGCGGCTACTACGCGAAGACATCGTCGACAAAGTGTTGAAACGGGACATGACCGCTCTATTCGGGGTGAGGCGAATCGTTGAACTCGAGCAAGTCTTTCTCTATCTGTGTCTTCACGATGGAGGGATTCTCGATATTCAGGGAATCTGCAAGGAACTGCAATTGAAGCGTCCGACTGTCTCCAGCTTCGTAGATCTCCTGGAATCCACCCATCTCGTCTATCGCCTCTTGCCTTTCGGCTATGGGAAAGAGGTGCTTAGGGGAAGAGCAAAGGTGTACTTGGCGGATCCGGCCATCGGACCGAGTGTCCTCCTCAAAGGGAAAGGACTACTGGAAGACGACACGGCGCTGGGGAGCGCCGTAGAGACGGCGTTCTTCAAACACGTCTATTCCCATTACTACAGGATGAGTGTCGGGTTCTCGTACTGGAGAGATCGGGCAGGCCATGAGGTGGACATCATTGCCGATGTGGCCGGGCGGCTGACTCCTTTCGAGGTCAAGTACCGGAACACGGACACTGGGGTCGGTTCTCTCAAGGGACTTGTCAAGTTCTGTGAACAGCGACATGTGGAACGAGCCTACGTGATCACCAAGAGCATGGACGATTTCGGCGTCTTGGAGTTGTCGGCGGGCACTCCGAAGGTACTGGCTCTGAAGGTGCCGGCTCCCCTTGCCTGCTATTGGCTGGGCAGCACGGAACTTGATCAGGCCACACCGTCCGGATAGAAGGTGATCCCAGGTCGGCGATCTCGCCGTCACCGCTTATTGGAGTCATCCGGCAAGGGTGGTGCCAATCCCGGCATGATCGTATGCCGGCCACGTGGGCGCAGTCTGCCGCCCGGTGCGTTTTTGCTCTAAGACCTTGCCGAGGGTTCATGTGTATCGTTATACTATCGATTATATAACGCTGAGCAGGCGACCGGCGGACTCAAGAGCTTCCGGCATGAACGGCGATAGCCGGCGATGGAAGTTCACTGCTGTCCGCATATCGAGCTTGCACATTGAACGAGAAAGCAGGCGCCACCATGAGCTGGCACATCTATGATCATCTTGTCGACGGCATCTCGACCGATTCCGTGGTTGAAGCGTGCTTGGTGGGAAACACTTGGACCCTGGTCGATTCCGAGGGAACCGGGGTGGCTATGACCTATCGGAGGGCTGGCAACGACGCTGTGCCCGGCATCCCCAACTCCGGGAAACCGCTACGCGAGCTGGCTGCGGGGATCAGGAGTTGGGATCTGGCCGAGTCGTCATTGGGTATGGCAGCTGTCAATGCTTTCTACAACGTGCGCGACAGGATTGAGACTTGGACGGGGAGATCTCTCGAGGATCTACGCTCATGTGGTGCCTTTGCCTCGTATCTTGAGAAGGTGAAAGACAGAAAGGTGGCGGTGGTCGGCCATTTCCCCGGTCTTGAGGGACTAGCGGAGACATGTGAACTTTCCATTCTCGAAAGAAATCCCGGAGATGGCGATCTCCCGGATTTTGCCTGTGAGTACGTGCTACCGGAGCAGGACTACGTGTTCATAACCGGAACCGCGCTTACCAACAAGACAATGCCCCGGCTGCTCGAACTCTCCGCCCAAGCCACGGTGGCTCTCGTAGGCCCCACGGTTCCCCTGGTGCCGTGGTGGTTTGATATGGGAGTGGACATTCTGGCCGGGGCGGTCGTGGTGGAGAAGGAGCAGGTGTGGCGTCACTGCCAGGAGGGTGGCCATCGCGGAATATTTGAGCTGGGCGCCTGGATGATCGAAATCCGTCGTGCCGCATGAGTGACGGTTTGAGCGACGTACAGAGATCCTCCGGATCGGAGACTCTTTCCCCGGAGGCCCCTTCCCCGGAGGCTCCCGCTGCTTCTCGTTGGTCGCAGGTTTGTGCGACGGCGAAACGGTTTCGACTCCTGATCCTCATCGTTTTGCCGATCGTGGTCTTCTTGTTCTCGCTTACCCTGGGGCGCTACCACGTATCGCTCTCCGAGATCGCGATTCTCTTCGGCTCCAAGCTGGGGCTCACCGATGCCACTGTCATAGATGAAGTGCACACAGTCATCCTACATGTCCGCCTGCCCAGGATCTTCATTGCCATGTTGATCGGAGCTGGCCTGTCTATGGCCGGTGCGTCGTATCAGGGTATGTTCCGCAACCCGCTGGTTTCTCCCGATATTCTGGGCGCATCTGCCGGGGCGGGCTTTGGCGCTGCCCTCGGCATCATGCTGTCAAAGAGTGTGATTATTACCCAATTCCTGGCCATGGGATTCGGACTGGCGGCCGTGCTTCTCACCTACACCCTGGCCGGACGGCTCCGGCGCGGAGATCCAACGCTCTTCTTAGTGTTGACCGGCATCCTGATCGGCACCGTGTTCAATTCGTTCATTTCCATACTTAAGATCGTTGCCGATCCCTACGACAAGCTGCCGGCCATCACCTTCTGGCTCATGGGGAGTCTGGCGGCCATCAACACGACGGACGTCCTGATCGTCCTCGGCCCCATGGTGGTAGGTGGCGTGGCCCTGCTCCTCGTGCGCTGGCATCTCAACCCTCTCTCCTTCGGTGAGGAAGAAGCTCTTGCCATGGGTGTGCGGACAGGGATACTACGCGCGGTTATCATCGGTGGCTGTACGCTGATGACGGCTTCAGCAGTCAGCGTATCCGGCATCATCGGCTGGGTGGGGTTGATCATTCCGCACCTGGCGCGTGGCATAGTGGGCCCCGACTACCGCAAGTTGCTTCCCGTATCGGCTGTTATCGGAGCCGTATATCTGCTTCTGGTTGACGATTTGGCCCGGTTGGCGGGGCCGCTGGAGCTACCACTGGGCGTTCTAACCGCGTTGATTGGCGCTCCGTTCTTCATCTTTTTGATGGCGCGAACCCGGCGAGCGTGGGCGTGACAGCAGTGGGCGTGACAGTAGATTTCAGAGGTGTCCTGGCGGAGAGCACTTCGTGCAGGACTTTGCGCGGACTGCGCCGTGCGCGCTGCCTGGTTGCCCGCTGGCGGCTGATTGGCTAGATCTGATGGTAGGGCTTGAAACGAGAAAAGGGTCATGGTTATACTGTAGTGAGTATTATACTGTAATGAGTATCACGCCACACGTCATGGCTCCTTTACGTGGCCAGTAGAGGTGAGAGAGGATCAATCGTGTTGAGCAGAACGAGCGCACTTGGAAGAACGTCGATTCTAGCCTTTTGTATCATGCTTGCCTTGCTGATGGGATTGGTCGCCGGCTGCGGATCAGATTCGTCCTCCACAGGTTCTGAGACCACCGACTTAACGGGCACCACGGTAGAGGGCGGTACATCCGGCGCATCCGTCTCGAGCACACCTGACGCGACGGAGTCTGCCTCTACTTCTACGTCTGAGGCGCCGGGTACGATCACCATTACCGATCAGGCGGGACGCCAGGTTGAGGTTCCCAATCCCATCGAAACGGTCTATTGCACGAGCCCCATGGGAACAAATCTTATGTATATGCTGGCTCCGGAGATGATGGTGGGCTGGAACATCACCCCCACAGATCTCGAGAAGAAATACATCCCCGAGGAGTACCGAGGCGTCATCGGGCTCGGAGGATGGTACGGCAAGAACACCACCGGCAATGTCGAGGAAATCATCAAACGGGCGCCGGACGTCGTTCTGGACTTGGGCACCCTGGACGAGGCGGCAATATCCGAAACTGAGCGCATTGAAGGATTGTTGGGTATCCCGATTGTCATGGTCGATGGCGACCTCGTAGCTAGTGGAGATGCCCTTCGTTATATCGGTGACCTGCTGGGTGTGGAGCAGCGGGCGGAGGAGCTGGCGGCATGCTGCGACGAGGTCATCGAAGAAGCTCAAACTATCGCTGCGGGGCTTTCCGACGAAGAGAAGGTGGGTGTCTATTACGCGGAGGGGATGGAGGGTCTCAACACCGACCCCGAGGGCTCCTCGCACACGGAGGTTTTGGAACTGGTGGGGGGAGCCAATGTGGCCCAGGTGGAACTGGATTCATCAGGCTACGGCATGTCGCCCGTTTCGCTGGAGCAGGTGCTGGCGTGGGATCCTGAAGTGATCCTGATTGCGAGCGATCCCGCCGAAGAAAGCAATGTCTACGAGCAGATAACAACTGAGAGCCGGTGGGAGACGGTTACCGCGGTTGAGAATAAGCAGGTCTATCAGATCCCCCGCGGACCGTTCGATTGGTTCGACCGTCCACCCTCCATAAGCCGTATCTTGGGCGTGCGCTGGCTGGGCAATCTGCTGTATCCCGATCTGTACGAGTACGACATGAGGGCCGAGGTGAAGGATTTCTATACGCTCTTTTATCACATGGATTTGTCCGATACGCAGCTGGACCAGCTAATGGTCGGAGCGGTCAGAGTTGATTAGCCACGGGCCGACCGAGATGCGTGCCGGAGGACGCTCTACCTCGTGGGAAGAGGAGGTTCTGATCTGAAGCTGGAGTGCGCGATCTGGCTGGCTGATTCTGAACCGGTCTTTGACCTCAGATGTGCCCGGGTGCTTGAGGCTGTGGAACGGACAGGGTCCGTGCATCAGGCAGCGGCTGAGCTTCGTATGTCGAATAGTTGGGCTTGGCAGCTGGTTGTCACCGCCGAGAAGAAGCTGGGATTCTCACTTCTGGTCCGTGCGACCGGCGGGACAAATGGTTCTTCCCGCTGCTGGCGGGCGTAGGCAACTCCTACAACCTCTACGTATGGGATGGCTCCATCGATCCGGAGGCCGGTATGATCAGGCTGGTGTTCGGGC
>CAZOJR010000026.1:0-12869 GCA_964580165.1 uncultured Gaiellales bacterium | reverse complement strand
GGTGATCTGAGTTGCCGGCAGCGCCAACGGCAGGCTCTTCTGCATTGGGCTTACGACTCGAGAAACATCTAGCTTCAGTCTGCCTCCGTAATTAGGCCGGTGGGGATCTACGATAGACCGCCGGTAGGTACGACCGGGCGGTCCGCGATTGTATACAGCCTGCGGCAACACCGATCTGATACGCAATGTGCTCCGCCAGGTAATACCCGAGATACGTGGAGTAACCCATGCGAGGCTTTCGCGTGAAGTAATCGACGCCCCCGGCGTACAGGACGGCAGCTGCGATGAGCCGCCACAGCCCTCGCACGATAAATCCGAACGCTACCAATGGTACGAGGTAGTAGCGCACGAGATGGAAGTACACGAAGTAAATCATAGACATATGGCCACGAAGCACCGAAATTCCTACACTACGAGTTGGGAGACCAGCACCGCTATGCCGCAAGCGCAGCACACGGCATCCCATATCCCCCAGCGCCGGAACCAGGCAGACAGGCAGAAGTTTCAACCTGCGCCCAACCAACACCGCCGAGAGAATGGCGGCAGTCGCGAGCGGAGCGGGAGCCAGGGGGAACCGTTTGCGTTTGCCAGGATGAAGCGCATGAAGCACAGCTTCGGAGGTCCCGTATTCGGCGCGCCGTTGTAACATCGAGATCAGCCGGCTCCGATGCTTGTGACGCACCAAGCCCTCCGGGGCATAGAGGAGATAACAACCTTGGGCACGCAGACGCCAGCAGAGATCGACGTCCTCGCCCACTGTCAAATCCTCGCGCAATCCACCCAATTCTCGATACCGGGAACGGCGGATCAAGAGGTTGCACGTAGGAACATAAAAGGTGCTATCTCCCCGCCCCTCTATACGGAGGTGCTTACCCATGTCGAGAGGTGAAGCCACCTGCTCGTACCGGTCGAGCCGGGATTCTGCGTGATACCCGACAGTTCGGCCACCTACCGCACCCACACGATCCCAGACGAAGTATGGCGTAAGTTCCCTTAGCCAAGCCGGGCTCACCACGCAGTCACTATCCACGAAGGCCAGTATCTCGCCCATTGCTTCTTCGGCCGCTCGATTGCGGGAGTATGATGGACCCCGATTGTGTTCGTTGACCAGTAGACGGCCGCCACCACGTTCGACGACCCTGCGGATAGCCGCCGGGTCGTCTGAGCCGTCATCCACAACGATGACCTCCAGCCGCTCATGAGGATAGTCCAAGCGTGAGAGGGCGAGCAAGCACTCCTCGAGATCGTCTGCACGATCCTTGACCGGAACGATCACCGTCACCTGCGGAGCGATATCCTTAGCGACTTCTACACGGCCGACCTCGAGGATGCCTCGACTACGAAAGTATTCGCAAAGATGGAAGACACGTTCCCCGGAGACTTCACAACCGGCTATCTCCGCGACCGAGGCTCCCTCCCTGGTCTTCTCCAGGAGCCGTGCAGCCCCGGCATTAACCGTGAGCGCCACAAGAGGCGACTCAGAGGCGACCAGCCAGGCTCCCTCGGACACCGGTTTCAGCCGTACCGTCTCCCTTAAACGGTATCTGAGTGGAATCACTCCCGGCCGCCGGTCGATCGCTCCTCACAGCTGTCATCGCCGGATCGTAGGTAATCCAGCCAGCCCTCATTCTTCAACGTCTGAAAGATCTCTTCCACTAGCACCTCGGCAGGTTCGCGCACAACGCGGCCCTCGCGTCGCTGCAACGAACCCTCGATAAGCTTCAAGATGCGGTCAAACGCCGGAAGCTCTGGGTTAGGCGCCGGGATATGTCGCAGCTTCGGATGGCGAGGTCGTGGAGAACCGTACCGCAAGCTCCGGTCTGCGCGCCGGATTTCCTCAACCGTCACTCCAAGATCGGACAGATTCCACACGAGCAATTCCTGCGCTTCAGCGGCCAGCAACGCCGCAGCGGAGATATCCAACACGCACGAGGCCGGCCCGCCGGAGCCGTTTTCGGAAACCGTCACCACTGCGGGTAGAAGCGTCTCGACCAATTCCTTGAAGCCCCGGTCGAGCTCACGCTCCATCCGCATCACTCCCTTGGCCATCCCGTCATTCGGCCTGTCGCTTAGGTGGATGTCCACGACTTGCGTCACACAAGGAACGCCCAAACGCTCCCCCAAGAGCACACCGAGCTGACCCGCTCCGTCGATAGCTCCGCGTGCCCCGGTTAGAATGAGATCGTAGCCAGCTGCCTGCGCGGCGGCAGTCAAAACGACCGCTTTGCCGGCTGCGCTCACGCCAGACATCTCGCCATCCCAGACACGCACGGCCCTGTCGCTCCCCTGCGCCAAGGCATGTCGCAGCCAGGATTCATCTTCAACCCCGCCAAGATGGATCACAGTAATCTCGGTTTCCGGTTGCACTTTCTTGAGACGCAAAGCAACATGAAGAGCCTGCCGAGATGCGGCATCGAGTTCACGCACCAGCCACTCTTGACGGACGCGACCGCTACGCGGGTCGCGCTCCGGCGGGATTCGCAAGTCGGCGCCGACTTCCAGGAGAACAACCAACTTCATTGAGAGCCGTCTCCTCTCGCTGCCCAAGCAATGACCGCACATACAGACACATCGTCGGGCCCCTCCGGTGCGCCGCCTACCGGCGGCGCACCGGAGCTGGGCCTATGTAAGCCGGAATCGCGCACCGTAACCTCCGTGGGGATAGCGCCAGTCGAGAGCCCCTTGGTCGCATACAAGCAGACACGTGCCACACTCCAAGCAAGCTTCATAGGCCAGTTCCACCCGTCCCCGCTCCTCACTCCAGGTGTAGCAGCGGGCCGGACAGGCAACAGTACAGACGCGATGAACACATTCCCGACACACATCTGAATTCAGCCGTATGTGCGCCTCGGGGTGAACACGGTAGCTCACCAGGTCAAAGATCTCATCAACTATCATAGATAGCCCCTCCCTCCACGGAACAGATCGGCTATCAAGATGCGTACGGCAAGATCGTCTTTGATGACGCGACGACCCAGACGTCCGATCCTCTGCTTAGGAGTACCATCGGAGCGGTACAGATCTTCCATGAGAGCGCCAACCACACGAGGATAGACCGTGAACAGGCGATCTTGATGCATGAAATCGATTGCCCGATCCCAAGTGGCCATATCTTTGAGAACGAAGCTTTCCTTCAACTCCTTTTCATAGCGCGCAAGACTCCGTGCTGAGAAATCCCCTTCAGCGAGAGCCGCCGCGGCTACCTGGGCAGCCAGATGGCCGGAAGCCATCGCCAGATTCATGCCTTCTTGAATCAGACCGTTGGTGTAGCAGAGGCCCGCAGCATCGCCGGCGACAAGTAACCCTGCCATAGAAAGGTGAGGCGCCATGCGCATGCCGGCTTCGGGTAAAAGATGAGCCGAGTACTCGATCAACCGCGCTCCCCGGATTAGAGATGCAACCGGCAAAGATGAGACAAATCGTTCCATGAGGTCGTATGGTGGTACACGCTGTTCCTTCAGCGAATCGAGGTGCATCACCAAGCCTATCGAGACCGTCTCGGTCTGCGTATAGAGAAAACCTCCTCCACGGATTCCCTCCGTGCACCCCAGAAACTCCTGGGTGGCCCCCTCCCGGCCGGTTAGACCAAAACGATCGTTGATCTTTTCCTCGTCCAACAGGTAAAGACCACGAACCCCGAGCGCCATGTGCTCCGGTTTAAGACCATCACGGAGTCCGGCTTCTTGGGCCAAGAAAGACAGAGTACCGTCACAGGCAATAACCAGAGGAGCTTCCACAACATCATCCGCTCCAGCTACCCGCACCCCCTGCACGACCCCGTTACGAACCACCAAACCTTCCACTCGACAACCGGAAAGAAGCGTGGCACCCGACTCCGTCGCTTGTTGCGCATACCAACGATCAAAAAGAGGGCGAAAAAGAGTGAAGCCGGTCAGAGTCTTATCCGATGTCGAACCGCAACCCACTGAGGGCCGGTCGGAATCAGAGGCAGCCTGGAAGACAAGCGAGGTGGAGGACGTTCCGCTCACCACGGTCAGAATACGCTTGGCAACTGCCCTCTCCCAGGGAGCGCGCTCCCAAAACCCCGGAACCAACCGTTCGGGGATCGGGCAATAAGCCATCATTCCCCCGAACATGTTCTTGGCCCCCGGGTACTCACCCCGCTCCAAGAGGAGAACCTTCACTCCCTTCTGAGCAAGAGTGAGCGCCGCGCTTGTGCCCGCTGGACCCGCACCAACCACAATGACATCGAACGCCATTGAACCGGCCGAATCCCTGCCAGAATCGTTACGGTCGCTACTAGACACTGCCGGGGTTGCTGGGAGCATCCCGCCACTCCTTGATCCTCTTTACGAGCGCAGGCAGAATTACCTCCAGATCACCGACATAACCCACATCGGAAAACCGGAAGATCGAAGCACTCACGTCTCGATCGATAGCTAGCATCCGATCTGCGCGCCGTACTCCGGCCATATGGTGAGGAGAACCGGAAACGCCCAGCGCGAAATACAGCTCGGGAGTTACAGTCCGACCCGTCTGCCCAATCAGGCGTTCTTTGGGCAAAGATCCATCATCGACAACCGGACGAGTAGCTCCTACGGAGCCCCCCAGAAGTCTTGCGAGTTCGCGTACAGCCTCAAGAAGATTACCTCCGGTGCTTCCTGAACCGGCGGTGATAATACGTCGCGCGTGCACCAGATCTATGGACCCGGCGTCTGGGGGAATAACTACGAGCCGCCGTATACGCGGCTCGCTCGGGATCTCCGCCAGTAGAAGTTCCGGTGGGCACACCTCTTCAGAGAACGACCCCGGTTCTTCTGCGTCATGAAGTTCGAGCGTCACCACCGGAATCGTCCCCTTTTCAGGCATAACCTCGCGCTCAAGCCAGCCACCATACACCGGCTTCACAAAGACAAGGGTTCGACGATGCTCGACCTGGTGTGACTGCGCACACTGTTTTTCAGCCTGATTCACTCGCCCGCCGCTCGTCCGCGCATCTCCGCCCACGCCGACCATAGCCCCGGTCTCTTCATTCCGCACCAGCACATCACTGCAACCAACCACACACCCTGAGCCCAGCCGGAACGCGACCATCGGAGCAAGCTGGCGGCCGGTATCGGTATTGGCCAGAAGGACGGCAACTGGCCGGTCCCGTGAGGCCACGTCGGCCAGCGCCGCAGCCGCAGTCTCAATATCAAGAGTCGTTTGAGACGGCAGGATTAGGAGATGCAGTTCAACACCGAGCCTATGCGCAAGCCGGGTTCCCTCCACCGCGAGGACCGGATTCCCGACCTTGTCACCGTCATCCGCGGACTCCAAAACCACAAGAAGTCCTTCCCTGGGACCGTCACTCGCCACCCTGCCTTGATAAATGCCGGCGATCTCGTTCATACGCGCTTCCCGGCCATGTATCCTTCGTGGATAGCCATGTCGATCTTCCTCGGAGCCACACAGTCCCCCACCCGGATGAGCTCGGGCACGTTACCCTTGAGAGAGAAATAGAGTTCCTCGCAGGCGTCGTTGCCCATAGCGGTAACGACGCTGTCGTAACCCGAAATAACACCCCATACGTTTGAATACACGTCAAAGCCGTGGATATCGGTACCTTTGATTTCCATGACCGCAAAATCCGGGGTGAAGGTAACACCCTTCTGGAGCAGTCGTTGCCGGGTGAGGTAGAGATCTTGCGATGGACCCAACTCAGCCCCAACGAAGAGGCTGGAAGTCACTATGTGCACAGTCTTGCCAAGATCCGCGAGGTATTCTGCGGTAGCTGTCGCCTGATGATGACCGTCATAATCGATGAGGAGCACCCGTTCGCCCAACTCGGCCTCGCTGCTCAGGACCTGCCACACGTTGAAGACCCGGGAACCGTCGGCACCAGCGACCGGACAGGCTTTGGGACGCGACCCAGTGGCCACTATAACCGCGTCCGGCTGCTGCACAAGGATTAAATCGGATGTGACCTCCACCCTCAGCTCCACCGGCACTCTCAGCCGCACCAGCTGGTTGCGCTCATTGCGCACGATAGCTCCGAACTCGTCTCTCCCAGCCCCCTTTGCGGCCAACAGTACCTGGCCACCCAGCTCTTCGGACTTTTCGTACAAGACCACGCTGTGCCCCCGCAGAGCGGCTATCTTAGCCGCCCACATCCCGGCGGGGCCCCCACCCACTACTACAACCCGTTTCTTGCGCAGAGCCGGTCGGAGATGGCGTTCGCCTTCGCTCTGCTCACAGCCTACAGACGGATTCTGTACGCAGCCAATCGTCTTGTTCAGACCCACCCGGCCGTAGCAATTCTGGTTACAAGCAACACAGTAGCGGATCTCTTCGGTCCTACCCTCGCGCGCCTTGCGCGCGAAGTCCGGATCGGCGATCTGCCCTCGTACTACGCCGATCATGTCGGCCTGACCGTCGGCTAGCACTCGCTCGGCAAAAGTCGGGTCGTTGATGCGCCCCGTGGCAAACACCGGGAGCGACACTGTCTCTTTGATCCCTGCCGCCAGCGGGACCGCGTATCCCAAAGGCAGATGCATCGGCCCCCCCACCAGGTACAGATTGTAGAAGGTGGCCAACGTGAGATTGAAGTAGTCCAGCTGACCGGTTGCCTCGAGCCGGAGCGCGATCTGCTTCGCGTCCTCGAGATTGAGTCCTCCAGGTATGAGCTCGTCGGCGCACAATCGCACACCTAAAGTGAAGTCGATTCCCACCGCCTCGCGAACAGCGGCGATCACCTCCAACGCGAAACGGATTCTGTTGTCGAATTCACCCCCATACTCGTCACCACGAGAGTTGGTGAGGGGAGACATGAACTGACGAACCAGAGAACTGTGGCCGAACTGCAGTTCAACCCCATCGAACCCGCCCTCGCGGACGTGGATCGCCGACCGGGCAAAATAATCGATGACTTCCTGGATATCCTCGATTTCCATCACCTTGGGCGTTTCACGATACATAACATCCGGAACAGCCGAAGGTGCCCAAACAGGCAGTCGCGACAGGCTCCCGCTGCACTGCTGCCCGTTGTGATTGAGCTGAGCGAATACGCGTGTATCGTAGGCATGGATCGCACGCGTCAGGCACTTGTAACTCGGGATGATCTCTGGCCGGAACGCTTCCATCAGATGCTCATAGGCTCTGTCCGTGGGATGCACGGATTGCTCCTCAGTGATGATGAGACCCGCCCCGCCTCGAGCACGCGCCGTCAAGTAGTGAGTGAGCCGGTCTGTAGAAAGACCATCCACCGCCAGGTTTGTAAGGTGGGCGGAGAACGAGATGCGATTTGCAACGGTTACCCGCCCGATCTTCAAGGGACTGAAGAGATGGGGGAACTGCATGGCCTAGACCACCTTCTCCTTCTAGATCACCCTCCCAACAGTAATACCGTCCGCAGGCACTCGGGGTCCGGCAGATCCATAGAGCCGGTTAAAAAGTATGCTATCGCTGGACAGCCACCATGGCACAGGGAGAAACGGTCACAGGTACGACAGGCTTCCACCTCGAGTTCCCGAAAACGCTCCAAAACCGAGGACCTATTAAAGATGGCCGAGAGAGGCTCGACCTTCACATTACCCGCAAGGAATGCCGGAACAGAGAGAAACGCGCACGGATAGACACTACCGTCCGGAGCTACAGCGCAGGTCATCCTGCCGGCGCCACACATGTTCAAGCCAAGAGTCCGCCGACTCTCCGGTTTCAGGGAGAAGAACGAATCGCCGGTAAGGATCTCAGGGTGCTCGCCCAGAAAGATTGACAGCTCGAGAAGCTGTTTCCGAGTCAACCGGTAATCATTCCATGTGTTGCATCCAGCCCCAGAAGGTCTGAAGCGAGACAGTCGTGTTTTGGCTCCGTAATTTCGGGCCAGCCGGTCGAACTCCGCGATCTCGCCTACGTTGAGCCGCGTCACTACCATGTTGAGGCTCAGGTCCGGATACGCACGTTCGGAAAGCAGCTCAACCCCAGCCATAATACGAGCAAAAGTTCCCGGACCCCGAATGGCATCGTTGGTCTCGGCGCACGCGCCGTCAAGACTAACCTGCAGGTAGATAGGAGCCATCGCCATCAGTTCATCCGCCAGGACCTCATCCAGAACCGTCCCATTGGTGCTTACGCAGGCGGTGATTCCTTGAGATCGCGCATACCGGAGGATATCGACGAAATCGTGCCGCAAGAAGGGCTCCCCGCCCCCGAAGTTCACCTGAAAGACCTCCATGCGTGCCAATTCGTCGATCAGGGCATGGCACTGAGCGAGATTGAGATCATCCTGGTCCGGCGTCCGCAACTTCGCGGAGAGGCAATGGGAACATTGCAGGTTGCAGATCCGTGTGATCTCCCACGTTACATTGACTGGCGCACAAAGACGGCTGTTAGTCAGGCTGAACGGCAACGATCAGACCCTTCTCGACAAGGCTCTGCAGAAGCCGGGACAGCGCGGGGCGCTGCGCGTCATCGACGTGCTCGACGCGCAAAACGCGTCGAGCACCGACGAATGGGGGTGGGACCAGCATGCCACCAGATCGTACAAATGTCAGCCGGGTCGAACGGATATCGTAGAAGAGCAGCCCGAAGCTCTCCCGTCGCACACGGACCCATTCGGGCACCCGGTATTCCACATGTCGGCTGTCGCCGACGGTGTCAGTAGACTCCACAGATGCCGTCGACGGCTAGGTCCTCGACCTCAATCTCATCAAGAACCGCGGGCTCATCGACCAGAGTAAGATCGGGGGCCGCGGTCAAGCCGTCATCATTTGGCGTGTTCATTCATGACCTCCATCAATAGGACGCTCCGGCCGCTCAGTCCAACCTACAGATCCAGCGCCCCCCCAGTTGTCGGTTCTCCATTTTTTCCGCAATATCATTTAGTTCCTCGAGCTTGAAGTAGCCATCGATGATCTTGTCGATCATCATCTCGCCCGTCATTGCCAGGTCGATCAATTTGGGGATGTCATCCTGCACCGCAACCGAACCGTAGAGATTGCCGATGATGGATTTCTGGTGGAACACCGAAAAGGTTAGGGCCATCTTCGCGAGTTCTTGCTGCGGCATGATTCCCACGAGCATGAGCTTACCCGCCGCGCGCAACGCCCACCAGGCCTGCTCAATGGCACCGGTGTTTCCCGAAGCCTCGAATGCGAAGTTGACTCCCCCGCCTGTAATATCCTGGATGAGGGGAATCGGGTCATCCTTCGCGTTGCAGATGAAGTGGGTTGCACCCAGCTCAAGCGCCTTCTCACGCCGGGACTCCTCCACATCCACCACGATCAAAGGGTGGGCTTGCCGCATCTTGGCGGCGCGAAGGATATTCTGGCCCACTCCCCCAAGACCCCATACCGCCACCTTGTCCCCCGGTTGCACGTTGGCGACCTTGGCTACCGATCCCCAGCCGGTCGGTATGCAGCAGCTCATGAGGCAAGCCCAATCGAGTGGAATATCCTGGTGCACCCGTACGACACCGCCTTCGGGGACAACGGTGTAATCGGAGAAGCCGGACAAGAAATTGCCGTGAAGCACCGGGTCACCGTTGGCGTCTCTGATCCGGGTAGTGCCATCGAGCATAGTGCCCGAAACAAAGGGGTCGAAGTTGCCTGAGCAGACGTTCCCAAGACCGGCCCGGCACTCCGGGCAATGTCCACACGGGACCATCCACGTTCCGACAACACGATCGCCCTTCTTAACCCGGGTTACGCCCTCACCAATGGCTTCAACCACACCGGCGCATTCATGGCCCGCGACCAATGGTAACTTCATCATCGTGCGGCCTTTGATATTGCTGAGATCGCTGTGACAATAGCCGGTGTACAGCCACTTTACGAGGACTTCATTCGCATGTGGCGAATCAAGTTCAAGCTCTTCGAAAGAGTAAGGCTTGTCGACTTCCCGTAGTACAGCACCCTTGATCTTCACGTGCGTTCCCCTTCCTACAGTGGTTCATCGCCGCACTCACTCAGGTGATACCGGTCGTCCCAGGGCGCCAGCAAGCACCTGGCATCGTCTCTCTCGGGCCGTGTCTGCCGCCACATTAGCACCGCCGGGGTCACCTCGCCAGATCAAAGCGGCGGCCAGGAGATCGCTGCCCAACCACGAGAGCCCGCAGACAAGTTAACCACGGTTGCAGATGCTATTTGTGTAGATGCTATTCCTGCCAGTGAGGGTCAGGCGTAGCCACCACTCATCGGTGGCAGCGCTTTCCATTCAGGAGCCGCCTCAATCAACATCCGAAGCCTCTCGAACCAGTCGCGGAGCGCGACCGCTTGGAGGTCGGTGCTGAGAGCGTCGTCGTTCCAGGCGACGGCTTGCGCATCAAATCCCCCGGCAGACCATTTCAGGGTATAGGTTTGGGAGGGTGTGACATGTATGGTGGTGCCAGTGTTCGACTGGTCTGGGTCGGGATCGAAGCCCTCGGTGAACATCTGCCACTGGTTTTGGATCAGGATGAGATCGTGATAGAGAGTCTCCAGATCCACCGCTGAAAGCACCAACTCGGTGGTCACCGGCTCTTCGTTTGGGCCGAGATCCTTAGTGAATGTGCCGGCGAAAGTGTCGACAACATTCCTGCCCATCACCCCGTAGGCCGCGACGAACCCAAAGTCCTCCGGCATCTGCTCTGGGGGAAACGACTCAGCCGCTGACCTCCGCTCCAGGCCGAAGTAGATCCATACCTCCTCGGGGGCACCCATGTTGTATAGCTCTATCGCCTGCTGTTCAGACAAGTCCGAGATCGAAATCCAGCCGGCCTGGAACCAGGCACCGTCTCTCTTCTCAAACACCGCGGCAACCCCGCGCTCATCCATCTGCTCGGACAGCATGCCAGTGTACAGGTTGGCTACGGCCCAGTTGCCCAAGGTCTCGCAGCCCCTGAACTCCCAGTTACCCGGAGCAACGTGAGATTTGGCCGCAACAAGTTCAAGCGCCTGCTCGGGCATGATTCCCGGGGCCAGAGCGGGCACCGAAACTGCCAGCGTCGATGTGGTCGTTATTCCAGTGTCTCTGATGGTGACGGTCGCATCCGAAGTCGCGTCCGTCGTCAAGGTCGATTCCGCACCCGTTGTCGTCACGGTAGTGCTCGAATCCGCAGTCGTTCCACAGGCAATCGCCGTCAGGGAACTAAGGGTAAGCAACACGGTTAGGCTCATGACGACCAGGATGGAGCGAAATGAGCGGAAGACTTCATTCGGAAGATGCCTCATCAAGACCTCCGGCACGCACAGCGTATTAGAGCGACATTTTCAGTCTACGACTTGCGTTCATCTCTAAAAGGTTCCCGCACTGTGTCTTGCGCCTCTCTTTGAAGAGGAGGCCGGTATGTATCTGCTGGGTCATGATGCTTGATGCCACGACACTAACAGCAGTGCCAATGAGAGACCGGCTGGAACAGCCCGGTTGGTCATATCGCCGAGACCCCGTGCCGTACTTGCGCGAAGCCGGACGAATCGATCGCCGATACAGAAGACCCCCGCTCCATTACGACGGTCCCTACTTAGCTCGCTCCAGGAAATATCCGGCCATAGATTCCAGGACGTCGCGGGCCCGTGACTCACGAAGGGCCCTTAGATACGACCTTCCTTCAACCACGAGATTCCGTGCCAGTTCTCGCGCGTAGTCAATAGAACCGTATCGCTTCATCAAATCGACCACCTCGGCTATCTCGCTGGGGTCTTTGTCGTGTCCCAGTCTGAGCAATTCGATCAAGCGCGTGCGATCTGCCTGGCCCGCAACCGCAAGGCAATGGATGATCATGAGCGTCCGTTTGCTCTCCAGCACGTCAGTGAGATAGTCCTTGCCCATGGTCGCTTCGTTTCCCAAGATATTGAGAAGATCGTCCTGGATCTGAAATGCGATGGAAGTGCTCTGTCCAAGGCCCTCGAGCGCCCATGTTTCTTCGTTAGTCGCTCCACCAATGATCGCGCCCACCTTGAGGGGAGCGATCCCGCTGTAGTAGCCGGTTTTTCCGAGTGCCATGCGGAGATAGTCGTCGGGCGTCAGATCATAGATGCCATCGCGAACCCAGCCTACGTCTAGAGCTTGGCCCTCCACCGTCCGTTCACTCATTTCGCCGATGACATCCAGCACGGCCAGTTTGGTGTCAGAATCGAGAAGGGGGTCGCGCACTACTATGGTGCAGACCAAGCCTAGAGCATAGTCGCCGGCGTTGATGGCAAGAGGCTCCCCGTGCAGGATGTGAGCGCACTTCTGCCCCCTGCGCAGAAGACTGGCGTCCATGATGTCGTCGTGTATCAGCGCAGCCGCATGAAAGAATTCGATGGCGCATCCGGTAGCCAGCGCTTTGCACCGGTCACCGCCAACCGCTTCACATGCCAACATGGCCATGGCCGGACGGGTTCGCTTGCCACCTCTGGAGATGAACTCATCGAGTATCCCGTAGAGATACCGATCGAGGTCGCGTTCCTTGGAAGCCCTCGCCAAATACTGATGCAAACACTCATCAATCTCCGGACTGACCGAGATCAAATAGTCGATGAAGAGTTCCTCCCTCATGGGGAGAACGATAGCATAACGCCCGTACCGGCCCCTGCTGCCGAGTGCAGCGCGATCGGCGGGTCAGTCCTCGGGCATCGTTGAATCATCGGTTACAGCATGCGCGGCGGCACGCTCCACGATCCTCTTCCGCCCGGCTCGTCCCTTCACCGCCAGTGCAAGCATGGCCCCGATTATCATCAGGACTATCGAGAATATATAGGTGGTCCGCATTGCCCGCGCGAACTCGCCCATGATGAAATCCACACTAAACAGGTCTCTGAAAAAGTCTGTAGCCTGTGTGGCCAGCGAATCTGGCATCTGTCCCAGCATGCTCGTGACCTCCTCGGGCATCAGCGCGCTCAGACCTCCTCCGGCCCGCATTTGGCCCATATTGATCGCCGAAGAACCCACCGCGTCCAGAATCGCTTGCT
>CAZOJR010000025.1:0-13666 GCA_964580165.1 uncultured Gaiellales bacterium | reverse complement strand
CGCGAGTATTTGCATGTTCCCGCAGGTTGTAGCGCTGTGCGAAGAATTCGGCAAACCGGCTAACCAAGTCGTCTGGGTGCTGGCTGGCTTCCAGGTAATCTCCACCGGTGTAGGCGGAGTTGCAGCAGCCTTGGGAGCCATCGTGGGTAACCGCAGGATGTTGACGGTCAGCCTCGGCCTTCTCCTCGCTGGTAGTCTCATGGCAGCTCTCTCCACAGATCTCACGGTTCTGATCGCGGGTCGCGTCATCCAGGGGGGCGCCATGGCCATCCAAGCGCTGGCGATGGGCATCATCACAAGGTACTGGCAGGGAGAGGCCAGGCGCCGGGCCATGAGCATGATCGTTTCCGCTATGGGATTAGGCGCGGTGATCGGCTATCTGTTGGGCGGAGTGATTTGGAAAACCGGCGGCAATTGGCGCACTCTGTTCTGGATCTTGGCTGCCGCGAGCGCTCTCGACCTGATTCTGACCTTCGCGTGCATAAAAGAAACCAAGCGCAGGGAGAGTGTGCGGGCGGATTACGTGGGCTGTGTAGGCCTTGTGGCGTGGGCAGTATTGTTGTTGCTTCCGCTCAGCCAAGCCAATGCCTGGGGATGGGGTAGCAGCAGACTACTTGGTCTCCTTCTGCCAGGGGTTGCGGTGCTCATCTTGTGGGTCATATGGGAGCTTCGCGCTTCAGCGCCCCTGATTGATCTGCGGGTGCTGAAGCGCACCGGAGTCTGGCAGGGGGGTATCGCGTGGTTGGTCGTCGCGATATGTCTCTGTATTCCCGCTGCGACAATGCCATACCTGTTTCAGACTCCGATTGCCTCGGGTTTCGGACTGGGACGAAGCATGTTCACGGTCTCGCTCGCGCTTGCCTTGCCGGCAGCTGTCATGTGCCTTGCCTCAGCCGTGGCGACTCCCATCATGCGAAGGCTGGGCGCCAAGCAAACCATGCTCTTAGGCGTGTTCTTCGGGCTTAGCGGCTTCGGGCTGGCCTTCGCACACGGATCATTCTGGCTCACCATTCTATGGATGGCAGCCATGGGAGCCCCTGCCGCCCTGGCTGGGTCAGCCAGTTACGCCGTGGCTTCTGAGAGAGTCACCCCCGACCAGGGCATCATAGTAAGTACCATCTATAACACCGCTGCCGGCATCGGTTCGTCCGTGGCCTCTGCCATTGCCGGGTATATGCTCACGCTACGCCAAGTGGCCGTTCCGGTTACAACTCCCAATGGCATTGAGAATCAGCTATTCCCCGCCGATGAAACTTTCACCTGGTCGGCGCTCATAGTCGGGGGTATGGCGATAATCGGCATTGCAGCCGTACTCTCCATAAGATCGAACCGAGCCCGGGGAGTTGGCACCGAACAGACGCGGTAACGTAGCATCGAGATCTCTCGGAAAGCGTTCGCCGCCGTCCTCTGGGTTTCTTCACCTCGCGTTCGCGGTAAACAAAAAGCGACTCTTTGCGAGGGGAAGGTGATGATACGACACATCCACGAACTCGCTCCCTGGGAAGGGCGAGAGCTCTTAGATGCCAACGCCCAAAGCATAGGAATCATCGCCGGGCTCGGTTATCCGCGCAGGAAATTCGGAACGGCCTGGTTGTTGGTGGATACTTCTGCCAGGAAGGTGCTGGTGCCCGCCGACCAAATCGAACTCTTGGGCGATCGTCTGATACTGCCATACCCCAAGACCTATGTGGATAACTCGCCGGCCGTCGACAAGGAGCAGCCATTCTCGCGAGCCGAGGAGCGCCGGCTGTGCCTGCACTACGGTCTCGACTCGTTGCTACCAAACAGTGGATGCCGGCAAGGCTGCGGCCTCTGTCAGGCTGCGAGACGGGCGAAGATCAAGGATATCCGCAGATAGAACGCTAACCTCGGTATACCCTGCCGGTATCGCCCACGACCCGGCTCACTGCCACCAGTCTTCCCTCGCCCTCGGGTTTGAGCCCATTCGGGCTAGAATAGGCACCTGGTATTCGAGGCATAGCGGCTTGAGCTGCTTATATACCCGCGGTCGACGGGAACGAGGCGAGAAAGAGATGTCAGGCGACAAGTACGGCAAGTACGTGGTCACGGAACCGAAGTTTCTGACCGAAATGGCGCACCACAACTATTCGCAAGTTTCAGGGTTCACATTTCCGGATGAGGTGTACATTGACAAGGATCTGATCAAGGAAGCCGACCAGTGGCTCGATATCGCCTGGATCTGGGAAAAAACCACTCCACGAGAACTGCCGGGGCGGCACTCCCACCCATTCGCAGAAATTGTGCTGTTGATTGGATCCGACCCCAAGAACCTGAGAGACCTCGGCGGTGAGGTGGAGTGGGGCATGGGCGAAGGAGAGGGCGCGGAAACGTTTGTTCTCACCTCGACCACAGCCATATACGTGCCGAAATGGTTGCCTCATGGGCCACTGATATTCAACCGGGTCGACAGACCCATTCTCAGCGTATATATGGGTCTTAACACCGGCGGTTATATCTAATTTTTGAATGGGAAATGATTTGGGTTTGGTATAAATACTGAATGTATATCTTTCTAGTTTGGTATGATGTTAGTGGTTTTATCTTGCCAGATGGAAAGGATGCGGCATGGCCCAGGGGTTCTCGCTGATTCCAGAAGACGCTCCACCTGTGACCCGAGGTCGACAACGCAGTATCTACCGCCAGCTGCTCGCAGACGCCCTGACCAAGTTTGAGGCGGATCCCAAGATCAATAGCTTCAGGGTCGGAGTTCCCGCCGGCAAGAAGTTCATGACCGTCTATAGCGGACTCCGTGATCGTCTCAACGATCCGGAGTTCACAGGCAAACTGAGAATACGAGGTGTGGGCGGCACCATCTATATCGAACGCGGTGCTAAGAAGATGGCCGGCAAGTAGCAGACTGCCCTCTTCATCCCCTCATGTCCGCGCCAACCTCGCGCGGACCGCTATAGCTCGCTTCCACCCACCACAAGACGCCACGAACCCAAATGGCCACGTCGCTTGAAAGCGCCGCGGTAATCCTTTCCGAAGCCGCTATCCCACGGCACCCTCTCGCTGAAGGCCCACTCAAATGAACTCCTTCCTTCGAACTCCTTTCTTCGCCCACGGGGTGTATACCAAAATATGAAAACCAAATATATATAAATGATATCCACTATTACATCCCTATTGCCGAGGACTGAGAAAATAGCCGTCAAATGGCCAGCATCCTGAGAAAGGGATGGAGCGGGCATGAATATATCCACCCGGAGGTAACAAGTAGTCGGGGTTCTTCACCAGCAACGGAATCCGGGGTACCAAGCGAGTCTGGAGAAAAAATTCCTGCAAAAGAAATATATCTATAACAGATCGACGCATTCTTATCGTGAGAGACAGGGCTGGCCATGCGACAAATCAGACGTTACCCCTCGTGCCTCTCTGCTTCGGCTGTCCGTACTGATCCGTAAACGCATAGCAGGACTGAGCGAAGATACTTGACAGACATGCACCAGGGTGCTAAAAATCCTGCAGCACATAGCTGATAGCAAAACTGGCCAAACCAAACCCCAAATGCTCACTCCGCGCATCTTGAAGTGGATGTGGCGCAGTAGGTAGGTTCGAAAGGATCCGGATAGCGCTGGTGAGATCGCGGATGACAAACGCGCGTGAAGTCAACGGTTAATACGGTCTCGCCCGGCGTAGTGGGGCAATCGTGAGCCAGTTGCTGGTCACAGGTCTGAACGGCCTTTCCTACGCGTTCATCCTGTTCCTCTTGGCGGCAGGTTTTTCCCTCACCTTTGGCGTCATGGGGGTTCTGAATCTCTCCCACGGCGCCCTCTTTGTGATCGGCACGTACGTCGGGCTCCAGGTGATCGAAACGCTGAGTTACTTTTGGCTGGCCGTCATCCTGTCAGCCGCTGCGATGGCCGTAATCGGGTTCGGGCTCTACTTTCTTTTCTTGAAGCGTCTCTACAACAAGATACCCGAGCAGGCAGTTCTAACCATTGGCGTGAGTTACATGATCGCCAACATGGTGTTGTGGGTGTGGGGCCCCCGGGCCCAGATCGCGCAGACTCCTGAGATCCTGACGGGGACTCTTGCCGTCGGAAGTCTCAGTTTTCCGATCTACCGCATCTTCATATGCGGGATGGGGCTGGTGGTCCTTGCTCTCTTATGGTGGATACAGGACAGAACCCGCTGGGGAGCCATTATCCGAGCTGGGATGGACAACAAGGAGATGACCGTCAGCTTGGGCATCAACTACGGTCTTGTGAGCACCCTGGTGTTCATACTGGGAATAGCGCTAGCCGGCGTGGCGGGCATTCTCGGGGCTCCTATTCTCGGTGTGTATCCATCGATGGGTGACAATCTCCTGCTCCTGACCCTGATTGTTGTAGTGGTCGGTGGCACAGGCTACATACAAGGGACCATGCTCGGAGCGCTCGTAATCGGCCTGCTCGATACGTTCGGGAAGGCCTACGTGCCCGAGGCGGCCTTGTTCTTCGCGTACATCGTGTTCCTCGTCATCCTGCTGGTCAGGCCCAGCGGTCTGATTGGTAGAAAGGTCTTTTGATGGCCGGCCCGACACAACGGCTTGCCGCAGACGGCGGATCGTCCGGTAGTGGCGCGGGTGTCCCGGCCGGTAAGGCGCAACGTCCGCTCATCGCAGCACTCGCGACGGTGCTGGTCGTGGCGGCCGTGATATTGGTGCTGCCGCTCTTTATACCGGCCTTCGTATCCAGCCTGGTAACCAAGATGATGATCTACGGGCTCTTTGGAATGAGTCTGAACATTGTCTGGGGATACGCGGGCATCCCCAGCTTCGGCCATGCCGCTTTTTTTGGAGTTGGCGGCTATACAGCCGGGATCTTAATCCTGCGCGCAGGAATCTCCAGCTTCTGGCTGAACCTGCTTCTGGCCATCATTGCCACAGCTGTCGTCGCGGCCATCTTGGGTGTACCCGCATTTCGGGTGTTCGGGGTGGGAGCCGGTACCTCTAATCCCATCTATTTCTTGCTCGCCACCATGGCGTTCGGCGAGATCCTTTCGCGGGTCGCTATTGCATTACGTTCCGTCACCGGTGGTTCAACCGGCCTTGCCGGCATACCCGAACCCGATCTCGGCCTGGGATTTCAAATGACGTCAGGCCGTTATTACTACCTGGTTTTCGCCGTACTGGCCGTCTGCCTATACATAATGTACCGGGTTGTCAATTCGCACTACGGTTACGCCCTTCGCGGGATCCACGACAATGAGCGGCGCATGCAGGCCCTCGGGTACAACACCTGGCTCTACAAATACACATCGTGGATTATCGCCGGTACTTTTGGCGGTGTAGCCGGTGTGATGTTCGCCTATTTCGGCGGCATCATGGCTCCGAGCAACCTGGCCATGGCCACCAGCGACATCGCCTTCCTACTCGTCATCTTGGGCAGTACCACCACGTTCTTCGGGCCGCTGGTAGCCAGCGTCGTATACGTAGGAGTCGAGTATTTGGCCAGCCTATATCTGCCCGACCGTTGGCCGCTCATCTTCGGGGCGCTCTTCGTTGTGACCATCATGGTAATCCCCGACGGCCTGGGAGTCTGGATCCTCAAGGGATGGAGGAGGCTGTTCCGTGTCTCTGCTTGAGGTCTGCGATATCTCGGTCCAGTTTGGCGGATTGGCTGCAGTCAAGAGCGTCTCGTTCGCCATCGAGCCGGGAGAGCGGATAGCTCTGATCGGTCCCAACGGCGCTGGTAAGACCACCCTCTTCAACGTTCTTACCGGGCAACTCAAGCCATCCTCGGGGGCTGTGTATTTCAAGGGACAGGACATCACCCGTATCTCTGTGTTTGCCCGCACTCATATGGGCATTGCCCGTTCATTTCAAATCACAAGCCTCTTCCCCTACCAGACCGTCAAGGTGAACGCGCTGATCGCCCTTCAAGGCACGACAAAAGGCCGCTACAACGTAGTCAGATACCTAATGAAAAACAAGGAGATGCAAACCGCGGCTCAGAATCTCCTCGAATCCAACGGCCTGTGGGATCTCAGAGACGAGGTGGTGGGTTCTCTGGCATACGGCCAGCAGCGCAAACTGGAGATCGCGCTCAGCTTGGCCAGCAATCCGGAGCTTCTATTACTAGACGAGCCGAGCTGCGGTCTGACGGCTACCGAGAGCGCCGATATCACCACCCGTATCCGTGATCTTGGTTCCAGAATCACGGTACTCATGATCGCTCACGACATGGACCTGGTTTTTGGGGTGGCTGAACGCGTGATGCTCCTCCACTACGGAGAGATTGCCTGCGAAGGCACCTGCGAGGAGATCAGGTCGAACCAAATGGTCAGAGATATCTATATGGGCACCCGCAAGCCCATCGAACCGAGCAACTGAGCAGGCAATGATTGAACTTCGCGACATCCACACCTGGTATGGAGATTCCTACATCCTTCAGGGAGTATCTCTTGAGGTGAAGGACGCTTCGGTGGTCGCCCTTCTGGGCCGCAACGGCATGGGCAAGACCACCACCATCCGTTCCATCATGGGTTTGACGCCGCCGCGCAAAGGCAGCATTCTCTTCAAAGGCAAAGATGTCGTGGGTATGCCTCCCTACAAGATAGCCCGCTTGGGCATCGGTCTCGTACCCCAGGGCAGGATGATTTTCTCGTCTCTCTCAGTGGCAGAGAACCTCACAATGGCAGCTCGTGCGGGAAACAGAAAAGATCCTTGGACGCTCGAGAAGGTATTTGGCATCTTTCCCAAGCTGCAAGAGAGGCGCAAGAACAAAGGGAACCTTCTTTCCGGCGGCGAGCAGCAGATGCTCACCATTGCCCGTGCGCTCATGACCAACCCTGATCTTCTGTTGTTCGACGAGCCCTCAGAGGGGCTGGCGCCGGTGGTGGTCGATGAGGTGTTCCGGGTGATCCAGCAGCTGAAAGCGGCCGGCCAGTCCATCTTGCTGGTGGAACAGGACTTCGGCATGGCCATGAGCGTGGCCGACTATGCCTACATCATGAGCAAAGGCACCATCGTCTACGAGTCGACCCCAGACAAGCTGATCGGCAACGAGAGCATCAAGAGCATGTACCTGGGCGTCGGTGAGTGAGGTAAGAGATGAGCAAAGACTCTGGCAAGAGTGGGACAAGGAGGAAGGGATGACGAAGAAGTGGCTACCAGTATTGATCATGGCATTTGTGATCGCAGTCTCCGTCTTCGCCGTTGCGTGCGGTGGCGATGAGACCACCGACACAACGGCGGGCGGAACAGAGACCACAGCCACCACCACCGAGACCACAGGAGGTGGAACAGACACCACCGTGGGCGGCACTGATACCACAGCTACACCGACTGGTGAACCCGTGAAGATCGCAATGGATGCGGGCTTCACCGGCTTCATGGCCTTCGATATAGAGCTGTGCGAAAAGGGAGTTCTGACAGCGCTGCATATGCTGGACAACCAGATGGCAGGACGACCGGTCGAATACCTCAAGGCCGACAACGGCTCCGATGCAGTTGTGGCCGTAGACAAAGCCCGGCAGTTGGTGGAGAGCGACGGCATCAACTACATGATCGGCCCCCTCTTCTCACCCGCAACTCAGGCTGTGACAGACTATCTCGCGAAATCCAGCGGCATACCCCAATGCTCGCTCATGGGTCAGCCCAGCGAAAACCTGGCGACGACCAACAAACTCGCCTTCATTCCGTCCGGTCTCTATGGATCATGGGGATACTACTTCGGCAGGTACGTCGCTGAGGAACTCGGTTTCAAGACGGTCAACTGCGTCAACTATGAGGATACGGCGGCCTACGACATTCAAGAGGGCTTTGAGAGAGGGTTCACGGAAGGCGGCGGCACAGTATCGAGTACAGTGTATGTACCCATGGACACGGTCGACTTCAGCGCGTACCTGTCTACGTTGAAGCCGGCCGACTGTACCTATTTCTGGATCATCGGGAATGGGGCGGTTCCCTTCGTCAAACAGTGCTACGACTATGGCCTGACCGCGCCGCTGATCATTCCGATGTCGAGCAACTTCGTCGAAGAGCAGCTGGCAGATCTTGGAGATGCCGGTATCGGGATAATCGGCTGCGATATCTACACCGCGATGCTCGATAGCGCTCTCAATACGGACTTTGCAACCGCCTACCAGGAACTGTATCCCGATGAGATGCCCAATACGCAGGCATACACCGGTTGGCAGGCCGTTATGCTCTACAACGAAGCCCTGGAGCAGACCGGCGGTGACACCACGCCGGCCACGGTCATCGATGCCATGTCGACCATCAGCATCGATACTCCGGCTGGCAAGGTAACCATGTCTCCGTATGAAGACACCTATATAGGGACCCGCGACTTCTTCATTGTCGAGACGCAGCAGGTTGGGGACAACATATCTTGGGTGCCTATGTATACGTGGGAACAGGTGCTCATGGAAGAGTGATGAGACTGCGGATACCTCGAGGAAGAACGGGGAGATACGGCCAGGACTGAATATCCGGCTATAAGAAAAACTGAATCATCTGCGCGGGGAGGGCCTCACGCTCAATCGAGAGCTTTCCCCGCGCAGATGCCTTTGGCACAGACCACATCGTCTTGCCCTCCCGAAGTCTTGCGGAAGTTATCCCGATATCTCATTGACCGCGACGGCTCTGGCGCCGACCTCGCGATCGCAGTTGGGATTACCACCGCCCTATGGCGGTTCATTGTAAGTCGCATGTTACCGACGAATCTGACCAACCAAGAGGAGAGTAGTAGTCATGGCATCAACACCGGCGGTGATAGACCGTAAGCGGATTGCCGAACTGAAGGACCGTGAAGAAAAAAGGCTGCAAAGAGAGACTCCGAAGTCGTTCGAACTTTACCAACGAGCGTGCGAGTCCCTGGCCAACGGCGTCTCCTCCAGCTACCAGGTACGAGACCCGTATCCGATCTACTTCACGCACGGCAAAGGGTCGAAGATCTACTCGGTTGACGGCAGAGAGATGAGCGACTTCCACAACGCGTTCGGTTGCATGGTTCAAGGACACGCTCATCCGGCCATCGTCGAGGCCATCAAAAAACGCTGCGAATTAGGCACACAGTTCGGTCTTCCCACGGAAGACTCGGTCATCGTGGCCGAGCACCTGGCCCGCAATTTCAAACTGCCGAAGTGGCGTTTTGTGAACTCGGGCTCAGAAGCCACCATGGATGCCATACGTATCGCGAGGGCATATACCGGACGTGACACCGTTCTCAAGATATTCGGCTCATATCACGGTCACCACGACTACGCCATGGTTTCCATCGGAATCGTCGACTACGGCAAGACCCCCATTGGTACTCGCGACAACTACAACTCCTTACCCTATGGTGGAGGAATACCGGAAGATGTTGTCAAGATGACAGTGCCGGTACCCTTCAACGATGCTCCCATGATGGAGGCCCGCATCGAGAGACTCATCGAAGAAGGGCGGAAGCCGGCCTGCCTCATCATGGAGCCTGCCATGATGAATCTGGGAGTCGTCCTCCCTGAACCAGGCTATCTTGAGCAGGTGCGCGAAATCACTCAGAGGCACGGCATCGTGCTCATCTTTGACGAGGTCAAAACCGGAATCTGCACTGCCGCCGGTGGAGCCGTCGAACGCTGGGGCGTTGTCCCCGACATGGTCTGTCTGGCCAAAGCCCTCGCCGGAGGCCTGCCTTCAGGAGCAATCGGCGCCACGGAACAGATAATGGAGGTCGTGTCCTCAGGCAAGGTCTTTCAGGTAGGTACATACAACGGCAACCCGCTTTGCATGGCAGCCGCCCGCGCCAGTCTGGAAGAGGTGATGACCCCCGAAGCATACGCACATCTCAACCACCTGAACGATCGTCTTACCGGCGAATGTGACGCTGTCTGTGCCAAGTACAACTTCCCCGGCTACACAGTGGGAATCTCCTCAAAAGGATGTGTGAATTTCGCGACCCACAAGATCACCGACTATGAGTCGTTTGTGAAGTACCAGGACGTTGAGTTGTGCTTCTTGGCTTGGCTCTATAACGTCAACCGTGGTGTCCTGCTGGTCAACGGGCGGGAGGAGGAGTGGTGTCTCTCGGTGCAACACACCGACGAAGATATCGACAGATATATTGCAGCCTTCAATGAGTTGGCCCGCGAGATCACGGCTTAACGCCCGCGCCAACCACCGAGAAGCGAGGAGGACCCTATGTCGCTGCACTACAAGGTCTACCTGCATAGTTACGAGGGGTGGAACAGCACATCCACCCTCTTCTACGGGGAGAGAGACGCGATACTGATCGACGCATCCCAATTGTTGAGCGATGCACACCGGTTGGCGGCCGAGTTGCTACTATCGGGCAAGAACCTGACCCACATATACGTCTCTCACTTCCACCCCGACCATCACTTCGGCACCGGCGTCCTTCAATACGCCTTTCCCAGAGCCCGCGTTGTCGCTCTGCCCAGCGTGGTGAAGGACATCGTGTTCACCACCGACGACAAGGTATCGATGTGGGGAGATGTCTTCGGGCGGAATGAGCCTGACCAGGTGCTTATCCCTATGCCGCTGGCCGGCCGGCGCCTGGAGATCGAAGGACACGAGTTGGAATTCTCCGATGACTGGGAAGGAGACTGCTCGAACAACACCGTGGTCTGGGTACCTTCATTGGGAGTGGCATGCGCGACAGATGTCGCCGAATTGAACTCACACCTTTGGACGGGCGAAAGTGACGCCGCCCGACGTCTCAAGTGGAGAGATTCCCTCAACAAGCTTCGAGAGTTCGACGCCCACGTGATTATCCCGGGACACTGCAGTCCAGAGGCCCACCTTCATCTCGATGACACCTCGTGCATAGACTTCTCCCTGAAGTACCTCGACGTCTATGAAGAGGTGCTCGGAGCAGCTAAGACCGGGGAGCAACTGGTGGCCGGAGTGGAGAAGTACTTTCCGGGGATGAAGACGGAGGATTTCGGTCTGCAGTGGCAGGCACGGCTTCTGTTTCCCAAGAGCTGCCCCGAGTGGTTCGCCCCGCTTCCCGGCAAGCCCGGAGAGATCTTCTTGGATCCTAACGGCGTATACATTGGAGAGCCACCGCGGGAGTAAGCTCTGGACTAAGTGGTATTCTCAAATACAGTGTTGCGTCGAGGCAACAACAGTACTAGCTTCCTTGAAGAGGAGAGATGAATACGACCGAACCGGCCGGAATCCTCGAGACTTTTCGCCACCGCGTGTGGGAACTGGTTCAAGAGCACGGCCTCTCCGCCGATACGGTAGAGGTGATTTCTGCACGTCCCTTGACCCCTGAAGAAGCGATAGGAAAACCCGAGCGCACGGACTTCCCGATTCTCAAGGGCAAAGAGTTCATGATGGAGGCGCGGTATCGCGACAGCCGAGGCCAGGCTTTCACCTCGATGCCCGATCACTTTCAAGGAACGGTGGGCCAGATTCTCTGCCGAGATCTGAAAACGGACTTCGACAGGGCGCTCGTCGTAGCTACGAGCAATGCTCTTCTGTCTCATCTCGGTATCACGCAGGACACCGTCCATTGTCGTGACGAAGGTCCCAAGAAATGCGCCGAGGAGTTGCCCGGGTACTTGAATAGACGTTTCGGAACACCGCGCATAGCCGTCATTGGCCTTCAGCCGGCACTGGTGAGTTCGCTCGCCGACGGTTTCGCCGTGCGTGTAACCGATCTGGATCCAGTCAACGTTGGCCGGTTCCATTCGGGGATACTGGTGGAAAGCGTTGATAAAACGCAAGAGATCATCGCGTGGGCGGATATCGTCCTGGCAACGGGATCGGTTCTCAACAACGACACAATCGACGGTCTCTTATCCTCCAAGCCCACCATATTTTTCGGGGTAACCATCGCGGGGGCGGCTGCGCTGCTCGGGCTTGACCGATACTGTCCCTGTGCCGGTTGAGTGGATAAACCTGCGTCCGGCAGGCGGGTAGAGCTAAGCAGACGCGCTCAACCGTTCGTATTCTTCCAGGGCACGGAGCGCGGCCGTGTTGTGCCCGAGCATCATCTGTGCCGTTCCCAGCTTGAGGTAGGGGTCCGGACTCTCGGGGTTCACGGTGGTGCATTTCTCTAGAATCTCGACGGCCGCTTCACAATCCTTCATGTCCGAACTCATATAGAGATCGGCGAGTTCCAAATAGAGGTCCACCCGCTCAGGCTCTGCGGAGATGGCATCGAGAAGATCTTGGACGGCGGTATCCACGTCATATCCGCCGCTACTTGGGCCGGACGCCGGCAGCAAATCCAGAACGCCTCCAGCAAAAAGAACGACAAAACACGCAATCGCAATGAAGAAAACAGCGACACCGGTGAGCGAGAGTACTGCCTTGCGGCTCTTCCGCCTCCGGTTCTCTAAGCCGGATGAGACTCCTGAGGGCAACCCCATGTCACACTCCAGATTCCGGTTTGGACTTTACCTCTCAAGGCTAATCCACGCCGCCATCACGTGTGTTAAGGCTGGGCAAACAATGCGCTAATAATGCGCACTCGCTCACTTGTTGCTTTTCGTTAACACGCCGTTCACACAGTCCGAGGTTACTTCCTTTATCCTCCTCGCCGGGAGTTAGAATCTGCTCTGCTGTCAACCTAGCCAACTTGCCGGGCTCCCTGTGGGCCCGGCTCTAGATCGGAGGATTAAAGGTGATTCTTCTGTCACACGGGGATGCGCTTCTTGAAATCGCCAAGGCGCACGCGTTCCGAGATGTCTCAAGACGGCTTGACGCCATATACCTGAAGCAGGTGATCTGATTGACCCCCAAACTTGATGATCTTGGTGTTAGTAAGACCATCGTGCTCATCGCTCACGATAACAAGAAGCAGGATTTGCTCGAATGGGCCCGCTTTAACCGCGGCACCTTGACCGCTCACAACCTGGTCGCTACCGGCACCACCGGAGGGCTCTTGGAACGGGAGTTGGGCCTCACAATTCAGAAGGTCAAGAGCGGTCCGCTGGGAGGAGACCAGCAGATCGGAGCCAAGATCACCGAAGGCGAGGTGGACGCCGTCATCTTCTTCTGGGATCCGCTTGAGCCCCATCCCCATGATGTGGACGTGAAGGCGCTTCTTCGCATCGCAGTGGTCTACAACATTCCCATCGCTTGCAACCGCTCTACGGCCGACTTCCTGATCTCCTCGCCTCTGATGTCTGAGCCCGCGCCGGGGTTTCACAAGCAAGAGGCGGCCCGCAGACAAGATGCCGAAAGAACCGGCTTGGCATCCGGCCGAAACCTGGGGGATTAGGTCTAGGAGACCTACACCACGGCACTAAAAAGGACTAAACCGGCGATACTCCGCGCAGACCGGACATGACGAACTCAAGCGTCCGAGTCTTCGTCCGGCCCGAAGTTCATTGTCGGCTCCGCGAGGTTCGGGTATCGGGGAGGAGCTAACCGGTATCCGACTGCGCGCACCCCATGAACGGTAACCTCGGCACCCACGCTTCGTAGCTTGTCCCTCAGCCGTCGCATGTGCACGTCGAGAGTACGCGAGGAGGGCAGATAGCGGTGATGCCACACGCTCTCGGTGATTTCCTCTCTGGTGAAGAGATGCCCCGGCTCCGAAAGCAGGAGGGTGAGAATGGCGTGTTCCTTGGGAGTGAGAGAGACCTCTCCCGTCAGCGAACGAAGAGTCCGGGTATCGCCGTCAACAACGAGCTCTCCCATTGTCAGCACCGTTCTGCCGGAATCAAACCTACGGGAGTTCCGGCGGGCACCGGACGCCCG